>JAPPPH010000160.1:0-1606 GCA_028817635.1 Verrucomicrobiales bacterium
GCTTTCGCTAGCGAGATGGTGGTCAAGGCGACGTTACTCGGTCTGCGGATCGTCGAGGTGCCAACCACGCTTTCGCCGGATGGACGCAGCCGACCGCCGCACTTGCGGAGCTGGCGCGACGGTTGGCGGCATTTGCGATTCATGCTGCTGTTCAGTCCCGGCTGGCTTTTTTTGTATCCCGGCCTGTTGCTGATGATCGTCGGCCTCGGCGTAGGCGGCTGGCTGCTGCCGGAGGCGCGTCAACTGGGCGGCGCCACGCTCGATGTGAACACACTCGCCTACTCGGCGCTCGCCGTGCTGCTTGGTTTTCAGTCGGTGCTTTTCGCGGTGTTCACACGGACGTTTGTCGGTACGCAGGGACTCGGCCCGGAAAGCAGGACGCTGAACAAACTATACCGTTTCGTGACGCTGGAGACCGGCTTGGTCATGGGCGGGATGTTGATGGCGCTTGGCTTGGTCGGCTCGGTCTCGGCGACGCTTGGCTGGAGCGAGGTCGATTTTGGCGAACTGAACCCGTCGGAAGTCTTGCGGCGGGTGATCCCCTCCGTTCTCGCCATCGCGCTTGGTTTTCAAATCGTGCTGGCCAGTTTTTTTCTCAGCGTGCTGGGGCTAAAACGCAGGGGAGGCGGCGAGTGAAATGGCTCGATCGTGTGATCCGCGACTGGCGGATTCGCAGGGCGCTCCCGCACTTGGCCAAGGCCGACCGTGTGCTGGATGTCGGCTGCGGTGACGGGGAACTTTGCCGCCGCTTGGCCAAGCTCGAGGTGGCTGGAGCCGGGATCGATCCACGCTTGGCCAAGCGGCCCGATGTCGCCGGTTTTGAATTCGTTGCGGGCGAGTTTCCCGATGCCCTGCCGGAGGGGGAGCCGTTTGATGCGATCACAATGTTGGCTGTGCTGGAGCATGTGCCGGCCGGACAAAAACCGGTCTGGGCGGAGGCGTGTCACGCACGCTTGGTCGAGGGTGGGGAGGTTATACTCACGGTTCCATCTCCGCTTGTGGATTCCATCCTTGCTGTGCTGCGTTTTTTCCGGTTGGTCGACGGGATGGCACTTGAGGAGCATCACGGTTTTGATCCGGCCGAAGTCGAGTCATTGTTCGAGTCGGTTGGCTTTCGCTTGGTCATGCACAAGAAATTTCAATTCGGATTGAACAACCTGTTTGTATTCCGCAAACCCTTCTGAAGCTTGAATCCGAAAAACACAGAGCAATCATCTGAATTGCCTGAGTCAAAACTACGCTTTTGGCTGCGGCTGAGTTGGGTGGTGGCGTACGCGCTGATGCTGGTGTCGATGCTCAACAACCTGCCTCGGCTCAACACCGACGCCATCGCATACATGCGTGTGGCCGAGTATTGGTCGACCGGCAATTTCGACTTCGCGATAAACGGCTACTGGGGGCCGTTGCTGAGTTGGCTGATGGTGCCGTTTTTGTGGCTGGGCGTGGAGCCGTTGCTGGCGGGCAAACTGGCGATGTTGATTTCCGGCGGTGTTTTTTTCCACGGCAGCCTGTTCTTGGTTCGCGCGGTGGGGCTTCGGTTGATCGACGAGTTGACCGTGGCCGTGGTGCTCGCGTTGACGATCCCCGGCTGGATGTCGGATCACGT
>JAPPPH010000160.1:1616-7014 GCA_028817635.1 Verrucomicrobiales bacterium
ACGTGACGCCGGACCTGCTGGTTGCCGGGTTGATGGCGTTCGCGCTTGGCCAAGCGGTGTCGCCGGACTGGCTGACGAGCCGTCGTCGAGCGCTTGGCTCCGGCGCGACTTGGGGCTTAGCTTACTTGGCCAAGGCGG
This sequence comes from Verrucomicrobiales bacterium, assembly GCA_028817635.1. Classification (GTDB taxonomy): domain Bacteria; phylum Verrucomicrobiota; class Verrucomicrobiia; order Limisphaerales; family UBA1096; genus UBA1096. The sequence goes on from JAPPPH010000160.1 coordinate 1,755, forward strand.
TGGCACTGCCGGTCGGCGTGGTGGTGAGCGTGCTGCTTGCGCTTTGCTGGCGGCTTGGCCAAGCGGAGAATCGGCAGGTGGCCATTCGGCAGCTTGGCCAAGCGCTTGGTTTGTTCTTGTTGGTCGCGCTGCCGTGGATGGTTGTGTTGTCGCTCAAATACGACAAGCCGACGTTTTCCACCTCCGGCGCGATCGCCCACGCGATCGTCGGCCCGGGCAACGATCGGCCGGCACCGCACCCGTTCGGCGATACGATTTATAAACCAGAGCCGGGCCGTGTGACCGCTTGGGAGGATCCAAGCCGGATGAGGTACGACTACTGGTCGCCGTTCGGGAGTGGTGAAAATTTCTCGCATCAACTCTCGCTCATCGGCCGAAACACCGGGACGGTGGTTCAGTTTTTGGCGGCCTTCGACGGGGTGGGGGTGTTGTTCGGCTGGTTTGGCCTCGGCACGCTGGTTTTCATTCTCGCGATAGTCGCCAAACCGCCCCGGGCAAACAACTGGCTGGCCGAGCGCTGGCTTTGGGTGGTCGTTCCGTTGGTTTGTCTCGGTGGCGTATATCTGCCGGTTTATGTGATGCCGGTGGATCAGCGTTATTTTTATCTTTTTCTCCCGTTGTTCCTGATTCTCGCGCTTGGCCAAGCGGGGAAGTCGTTGGCCAAGCGAGAGATCATCGCCTCTGCTTGTGCGTTGTTGTTTTTGGTTCCATTGGCCCTGCGAGCACCGGTGCAGCCGGATGCTGGCATATACGCGCAGGACTTGGCCAAGCGGATGAAGAAGGCGGGTGCGGTGGGGCCGATCGTCGGCTCGACATTTTTTTCAGCTGAAGGCCATCGGATCGGTTTGTACGTGGCGTGGCACCTCGGCCAGCCTTGGTATGGTGATATTCCGGCCTGGCAGGGTGAGGCGTACAAGGATTCCGGGGCCAGATTTACGATCGCCATCCCGGGGTCGCCCCTGGATGAAAAACTGCTGGCCGACCCGGCATACCGCGACGTGACGGACCGTCTGGGAGGGAAAACGACCCTCCGGGTTTTCGAGATTTTGCCCGGGCAGCCGTAGCGCATTTTCCTTTTCCAGCGGGGTGAGGCCTTTTATCTTCCGGGCACCGTGAAAGTTGTTTTTCGAGTTACCGTTGCGTGTGCCGGTTTGCTGTTGGCGTTGCCCGGGGATGTCCGGGCTCAGTTGACCGCCGAGCAAAAGGCGAAGCTGCCGCCGGCTGCCGACCACAAGGTCAGTTTTGCCAAGGAGATTTATCCGCTGCTCGAGCAGAGCTGCACCAAGTGCCACGGCAAGGGCAAGGCCAAGGGCGGGTTCAGCCTCGAAACACGCGAGAAGCTGCTGGCGGGCGGCGACACCGGGGAGTCGGTGGTGGTGGGCGACAGCGCCGGGAGTTACCTCGTTGAGTTGGTGTCCGGAATCGACCCCGACAATGTGATGCCGCAGAAGGGCTCGAAATTCACTCCGGAACAGGTCGGCTTGGTGCGGGCGTGGATCGATCAGGGGCTTAAGTGGGAGGAGGGCGCAACCTTTGCCAAGGCACCGGTACTAAACCTGAAGCCGAACCGGCCGAAGTTGTCCGGGCCGGAAGACGGGCACCCAATCGATCGCCTGCTGAAGCCTTACTTCGATAAACACAGCGTCGAGACCGGGAAGCTGGTCTCAGATCGTATTTTTGCCCGGCGCGTTTATCTCGACACGATCGGCTTGCTGCCGCCGGTGGAGGAACTCGAGGCGTTTGTAGCCGACACGGACGCGGAGAAACGCCGCAAACTGATTCGCCGACTCCTTGATGATCGCAAATCGTATGCCGAGCATTGGCTGGCGTTCTGGAACGATATCCTGCGCAACGACTACGCCGGAACCGGCTACATTGACGGCGGCCGGAAACAAATCACCGGCTGGCTTTACGGGTCGCTTTACAATAATAAACCTTACGACAAGTTCGTGTACGAATTGGTGAATCCCAACGAGCACTCGCAGGGGTTCACCAAGGGCATCGTTTGGCGGGGCGTGGTGAACGCCAGCCAAAAACCACAGATGCAGGCGGCTCAGCATATCTCGCAGATTTTCATGGGGGTGAATCTCAAGTGCGCCTCGTGCCACGACAGCTTCATCAACGACTGGTCACTGGCCGATGCCTACGCGCTTGCGAGTGTTTACGCGGATAAGCCGCTTGAGATGGTCGAGTGCGACAAGCCGACCGGCAAGATTTCCGACGTGCGATTCATTCATCCCGAGTTGGGCAAGATCGATCCCAAGGCCGACAAGGCCACGCGCATCCGGCAACTGGCCGAGGCGGTGACCAGCCCCAACAACGGCCGCCTCAGTCGCACGATCGTGAATCGGCTCTGGGCGCGATTCCTCGGGCGCGGCCTCGTGGAGCCGGTTGACGAGATGGAAAACGAATCATGGAATACCGACCTGTTGGATTTGCTGGCGAGCGACTTGACCGACAATGGGTACGACCTCAAGTTCACCATGGAGCAGATCATGACCTCGCGCGCGTACCAGTTGCCGGCGGTGAATGGCTCCGAACAGGCGGAGAAGGTGTTTGTTTTTCGCGGCCCGCTGGTGCGCCGCATGTCGGCCGAGCAGTTCGTCGATGCGATTGCCACGCTCACCGGAAACTGGAAAAATACACCGGCCAAAAAGATCAAGTTCGACGGGGCGAATCTCGAGAAGAAAAAGGACACCGATGTGCCGGAGGCCAACTGGATATGGAGTCATGCCAACGCGGCAAAAAGCGCCAAGCCGGGTTCGGCTTATTTTCGAAAATCGTTCGAGTTACCCGCCAAGCCCAAGACGGCTGACGTGATCGTCTCGGCTGACAACTCGTTTGTCCTGCTCGTCAATCATCGCAACGGGATGGCTGGCAACGATTGGAAGGAACTGAAATTCCGTAATCTCGCTGACCGATTCAAGGCTGGGCGCAATGTGGTCACTGTGAGGGCGACCAACTCCGGTGAAGACGCCAGCCCGGCCGGTTTGTGGCTGGGCATCCGTTTTCAATTTGAGGACGGCAAAACGCTGGATGTCATCTCTGACAAAACTTGGAAGGTCAGCAACGAGGACCTCAAGGGCTGGAATAAGCCGGAATTTGACGACAGCAAGTGGGCGACCGCCTCCGAATTGGGCGGCCTCAATGTGGCCCCATGGCAATTGGCCAAGGAACTGAAGGTGAACGGCTCAGACTTGGCCTTTGGCGGAAGGTTTCGAGAGTCATTGCAAAATAAAACAGCGCTGACCACGGCGCTTGGCCGGCCAAACCGTGAGCAGGTGACCACCCAGCGTCCGTCAGTCGCCACGACACTCCAGGCATTGGCGCTGACCAACGGCGAGGTGCTTTCGAGGATCATCAAGGACGGCGCGGCCGCCTTGGCCAACGGCGAGGAAAAACAGGATCGCTTGGCCAAGCGCCTGTTCCACCTTGCGCTTGGCCGTGGTCCGACTGAAATCGAGGTCGGGATGCTCGACGGTCTGACCGGGGGAGAAAACGCGAAAGAGTCGGTCGAGGACATCCTTTGGGCGGTGGCCATGCTGCCGGAGTTTCAACTCATCTACTGACCCAGCGAGATGCAGATTCAATTGGGGATCATCTCGGTTTCTGATCGTGCCACGCAGGGCGTCTACGAGGATGCCGGTGGCCCGGCACTCAGGGAGGCAGCGGCCGGGTATGGCTGGGAGGTGCTTGCAGAGGACGTGGTGCCGGACGAGATTCGCGAAATTCAACGTGCCCTGCGGGCACAGGTCAACAAGGGTTGCCAACTGATCCTGACCACCGGCGGAACTGGCGTCGCGCCGCGCGATGTCACCCCGGAGGCGGTTCGCGAAATGGCGGTCCGAGAACTACCCGGGTTCGGAGAAGTGATGCGGATCGAGTCCATGAAAATCACCCCCAATGCGATCCTGTCACGTAACCTCGCCGCCGTGATTGATACCGCGCTTGTGATCTGTTTGCCCGGCAAACCGAAGGGCGCCGTCGAGTGCCTCGGCTTCGTCGAGGGCGCAATCCCACACTGCATCAAGGTACTACAGGAAGTCCCGACGAGTTGTTAGACCGGGTCGCTATTTCGCGAATATTGCCGCCAGTCCGCCGAGTACCCGATCCTGAGTAGTAGCTGAAACTCTCCCCAGTTTTTTGACGAGACGCGTCTTGTCCACGGTGCGGATTTGGTCGAGTACGATCTGGCCCCGGGTTCCTTGAAATCGGCAGGCGATCCGTGTGGGGTAGTTTCTCCCCTTGGAAGTCATGGGCGCGACGATGACCGTGGAAATGTGGTCATTCATTTCGTTGGGCGAGACGATCAGGCAGGGGCGGGTCTTCTTGATTTCTGCGCCGCGGGTTGGATTGAGCGTGATGAGATAGACGTCAAACCGCTTCATCACTCCCACTCCCATTCTTCGTCATCCCATTTCGTGTCGGGAGACGAACCCGGGTCGAGCAGGACATCGTCGCCGTTTGCATTCATGGATTGAAACGACTCGGCCCAACCCTCGCGGACACGAGAGGATTGACTGATGACCAGTTTGCGGTCGAGTAACTCCATGTTTACCTCATCCACAATCCCGCATTGTTCCAGCAACGCCTTCGGGATGCGCACCCCCCGGGAGTTGCCTATTTTTACGACCGGCGCCTTCATGTAAGTCCAATGTAATTACGTCTCGCCCTCTTGTCAAGTGCGGGATTTACTTCGGGATGCGGATGATGCGGCGGGCGTTTCCGCTGAAGAGTTTGTCCTGAATTTTTCGATCCGGGATTAGGCGACGGATGATTCCGATCGTTCGTGCGCCGATGCAGCTTGGGCCTCGGCCGATCAGGTCATTGCAGTCGCTCCCGTAGATTAACTTGTCCTGATGCCGCTTGATGAACTCTACCGCATGGGCCTCATCACGGATGAGCGCGTTTTGCCCGGAGCCTGCCGACATGTCGCCGAACATGTTCGGGTAGTCGCTCAATAGCCGATCGCTGATGCCGGAGGGTGTCACCTTACCCTTGGGATACATCACCTCCTGTTTGTGGTTTTTGTCGATGTTGCCCCACCACGTTTGTGCGTGGCCGATGAAGTTTACCTTCGGGAATTTCTCGAGCACCTTGTGGAATCTTTCGATGCCGGTGTTGTAGTTGCCGTGCTCAAAGTGCATCAGCACCGGCACATCGTATTCCCGCGCCAGTTCGGCGATGCGCTCGATGTGTTTTGAGTCGCAATCGACCCGGAACTTTTGTTCACCGATCCCTGCCGCGCCCTTCTTGAGAT
>JAPPPH010000491.1 GCA_028817635.1 Verrucomicrobiales bacterium
CGGGCTGGGTTCAGCTCGACCAAAAGGCAGTGGGCGAAGCGCAGGAAGCGATGGCGGATCTGGGCGTGGATGGCCTGACGCCGATCGAACAAAAGATCGGGCTCGAGCAGGCGGCACACCTTGACGAGGAGGGCTTGGCCAAGTTTGTGCCCACGGAAGAACTTGAGGAATTGCGCGGCCGTCTGGATGAGTTCGAGGGCGTCGATGCGACTGAGCTTCCGGAGAATATTTGTGCGGAACTACGTCCTTACCAAAAGGACGGTTTCAACTTTCTCTGCCACTTGGCCAAGCTCAAGCTGGGTGGCATCTTGGCGGACGACATGGGCTTGGGTAAAACCCTGCAGACGTTGACGTGGTTGTCTTGGCTGAAGGCCAACCGCAGGAAGAATGCCAAACCCAAGCCGGCACTGGTCATCTGCCCGGCCTCAGTGCTGCACAACTGGAGGCGTGAGTCGGAAAAGTTTACGCCGGACATGAAGGTGCTCGTGCTGGAGAGTGGCCAAGCGCGTCACAACCTGCGGAAGTTTATCCCCGAGCACGACATCGTCGTGACCAACTATTCCATTCTACGCCGCGACCTGGACGACTTGGCCAAGTTTGCGTTTCGCGCCGTGGTTCTGGACGAGGCGCAATTCATCAAGAATCCCGGCGCGCAGGTAACCAAGTCGGTCAAGCAACTCAAGGCCGATCACAAGCTGGCGCTCACCGGTACGCCGATCGAAAACCGGATGCTCGACCTCTGGAGTATCGTTGATTTCATTCAGCCGAACTATCTCGGGAACCAGGAGCACTTCGGCCAGACGTACGACCTGAAGGTCGCGGAGAAGGAGGAGGGCGCCGCGCGGATTGCCCGTCGCAAACTCTCTGCCAAGTTGCGCCCGCTTTTGTTGCGCCGAATTAAAAAACAGGTGGCGAAGGATTTGCCGGATCGAGTCGAACAGCGTTTGGACTGCGAGTTGCCGGAGGAACAACGAAAACTTTACCTCGCGGAGTTGAAGCGAAGCCGCGAGCAGGTGATGAAGGCGGTTAAGCAGAAGGGCATCGCCAAGAGCAAAATGCACGTCCTCGCGGCGCTCACCCGTCTTCGGCAAATCTGTTGTCATCCCGGTCTCGTGGGTAGCGACACCGGTTCGGGTAAGATGGATACGTTGTTCGAGTTGGTCGAACCGCTGCTCGAGGAGGGGCACAAGGTGCTCATCTTCAGCCAGTTCGTCCGCATGCTGCAGATTCTCGAGAAGCAGTGTGAGGATCGCGAGATTCCGACCTTCCTGTTGACAGGCGAAACCAAAAACAGACAGGAGATCGTGAACCAGTTTCAAGAGGACGAGTCGCCTTCGGTTTTCCTCCTCAGCCTGCGCGCAGCCGGCACAGGTCTGAACCTGACGAGCGCCAGTTACGTGGTGATATACGATCCGTGGTGGAATCCGGCGGTGGAGGCGCAGGCGATCGACCGAACCCACCGTATCGGCCAGACTGCGACGGTGAACGCCTACAAGATGATCTCGCCCGGCACTGTGGAGGAGAAAATCTGGGATCTGCAACAGCAGAAGGCCAAGACGGTTTCGGATGTGCTCGGCGACGACGGCTTTGCCAAGAGCCTGACGCAAAACGATCTCGAGTACCTTTTCTCCGACTAAACCAAGCGCTTGGCCAAGCGGGAATTTTCATGAAAGCAATTGTACTGGAAAAGCCGGAGCAGTTTGTCACGGCAGATATCGAAACGCCGGGCCAACCGGGTGTAGGGGAGGCGTTGGTGCGGGTGCATCGTGTCGGGATTTGCGGGACGGATGTTTCCGGTTACCTCGGCAAGATGCCATTTTTCACCTATCCGGTCGTGCCGGGGCATGAGCTCGGGGTGGAAGTGGTCGAGGTCGGCGAGGGCGTGGAAAACGTCAAGCCGGGCGATCGTTGCTCCGTCGAGCCGTACATGAATTGCCAGGAATGTTTTGCCTGCCGCAACGGCAACACCAACTGTTGCGAGTCACTCGAAGTGATTGGCGTGCACAAGGACGGCGGCATGTGCGAGGAGTTCGTGCTGCCGGCACGCAAGCTGCACCCGTCCGAAAAACTGACGCTTGATCAGTTGGCGCTGGTGGAAACGCTGGGCATCGGTTGCCACTGTGTGGACCGTGCGGCGACACGCGAGGGCGAAAAGGTGCTGGTGATCGGCGCCGGGCCAATCGGCTTGGCTGTGATCGAGTTTTTGAAGGTGGCGAAGGCGGAGATCACCGTAATGGACATGAACGAAACCCGGTTGGCATTCTGCAAGGATCGGTTGGGTGTGGATCATACGGTTGTGTTCAAGGGCGATGACTCGGAGGTGGGACGATTGAAGGAAGCCAACGGCGGCGAACTGCCAACAACAGTCATCGATGCCACCGGCAGCCATGTCTCAATGTCGAATGCGTTCCAGTATGCGGCATTCACGGGGCAGGTGGTTTACGTGGGGATCACCACGCAGGAGTTGACCTTCAAGCACGTGACCATCCACCGACCGGAGTTGACGGTAAAGGCATCGCGAAACGCCGTGCCAAGCGATTTCACACGCATCATCAAGCTGATTGAGGATGGGGTGATCGACACGACGCCGTGGTTATCGCACAGCGCCGGTTATGATGAGTTCGTCGATGAATTTCAGAATTGGCTCAAGCCGGAGACCGGCGTCATCAAGGCCATCCTGCACATGACGTAGGCCGCGCTTGGCTAAGCGTTAGCGAACGTACAGCGTGCCGCCGTCCACCGCGAAGGGAGAGCCGGTGATGAACGACGCCTCATCGCTACAAAGGAAAACAGCCATCGCGGCGACCTCTTCCGGTTTGCCCATCCGGCCGACCGGTTGATATTCGGAAAGTTTCCGGAACATTTCCTCCTGATTGTCGGGATAATTCTTCGCGATGAACCCATCGACGAACGGCGTGTGAATGCGGCCGGGCTGGATCGCGTTGCAGCGAATGTTGTCGTGCAAATGATCCTTGGCCACGGCATAGGTCATCGCCAAAACGCCGCCTTTGCTGGTGCTGTAGGCGAGTCGATCATTGATCGCCATCGTGGCCACGGTGGAGGCGATGTTGACGATTGAGCCGCCGCCGCTCTTGAGCATCTGCTGCACGCCCCCCTTGAGGCAGTTGAAAACGCCCTTCAGGTTCACACTCATGACACGATCAAAATCGGCCTCACTCGTGTTGGTGATGTTGCCGACGTGGGCGATCCCAGCGTTGTTAACGAGGCAGTCCAGCCCCCCGTGGTCGGTGCCCAGTTTGTCGAACACCTCTTGTACGTGGTCGTGTTGGGTGACATCGCACTCAACGGCATCTGTCTCGCCGCCCTCGCTTCGAATCTTTTCGACTGTTTCACCGGCAGCCTCGGTGTTGATCTCGAGCACATCCACCCGAGCGCCCTGCTTGGCGAAAGCCAGCGCGATAGCTTGGCCAATCCCGGAGCCGCCCCCGGTGACCACTGCGTTTTTACCTTTCAGGCTGAACATGCGCGGCAATGTCTCCGAGACCGGAGAGCAAGGCAAGCCACAACGCTTGGCCAAGCGCTGCTGACAGAGGGGGAGGGATCGCTTACGCTTGGCCAAGCGCATGAGTGATTCGGATAAAACGACCAAGCGACTAAGGAGTGAGGAGTGGTTCAACAACCCGGCCCACCCGGATGGCACGGTGATCTACATCGAACGTTTCCTGAACTATGGCATCACGCCGGAGGAGTTGCGGGCCGGCAAGCCGATCATCGGGATTGCTCAGGTCGGCAACGATATTTCCCCCTGCAACCGGGGGCATCTCGAAACGGTGGAACGAGTCAAGGCTGGTATCCGTGATGGGGGCGGCATCCCGTTCGTTTTTCCGGTGCATCCCATTCAGGAAAGCTGCCGGCGGCCGGCGGCGGCGTTGGATCGCAACTTGGCCTACATCGGGATTGTCGAGGTACTGCACGGTTACCCGTTTGACGGCGTGGTACTAACGACCGGCTGCGACAAAACGACACCGGCCTGCCTGATGGCTGCTGCCACGATGAATCTGCCGGCGATCGTGCAGTCGGGTGGGCCGATGCTGGACGGTTGGTACAACGGTGAATTGGCCGGCTCCGGGACGATGGTGTGGGAGGGGAACAAGTTGCTGGCCGAGGGGAAGATCGACATGGAGGAATTTCTCGAGCAGGTGGCCGCCTCGACGCCGAGCGTGGGGCACTGCAACACGATGGGAACCGCCCTGTCGATGAACTCACTGGCGGAGGCGCTGGGAATGTCGCTGCCGGGTTGCGCCTCGATCCCGGCGGCCTATCGTGAGCGTGGACAGATGGCCTACCGTACCGGCAAACGAATCGTCGACATGGTTCATGAGGATTTAACTCCGAGCAAGGTGATGACTCGTAAGGCGTTCGAAAATGCGATCATTGTCAACACGGCGATCGGGGGGTCGACGAACTGCCCGGTGCACCTGACGGCGATCGCGCGTCACCTCGGTGTGGAGTTAACCCTGCAGGATTGGCAGGACGTGGGGTACGATGTGCCGTTGCTGGTGAATTGTCAGCCGGCGGGTAAGTTTCTCGGCGAATCGTATCACCGCGCGGGCGGAGTGCCGGGCGTGTTTCGTGAACTGCTTGATGCGGGGAGGATTCATGGCGACGCGATGACGGTTTCAGGAAAATCAGTCGCAGAAAATCACGAGAAAACGCCAAGCCCGAACCGCGAAGTCATTTATGCCTACGACAAACCGCTGAAGGAGAAGGCTGGTTTTCTGGTGTTGAAGGGCAACCTCTTCGACGCCGGTCTGATCAAGACCTGCGTGGTGAGCGACGATTTTCGCGCACGTTACCTTTCCGAGCCAGGTAATGAAAACGTGTTCGTCTCGCGGGTGATCGTTTTTGAGGGGCCGGAGGATTATCGCGAGCGGATCAACGACCCGGCGTTGGGGATCGACGATTCCTGCATGTTGGCCATCAGGGGCTGTGGGCCAATCGGGTATCCGGGTTCCGGTGAAGTGGTGAATATGCAGCCGCCGGATTACCTGCTGAAGGAGGGCATCCGTACGCTTCCGACGATGGGGGACGGACGCCAAAGCGGCACCTCGGCCAGTCCGAGCATCCTAAACATCGCGCCCGAGTCGGCGGCCGGGGGCAATCTCGCGCTACTCGAGACCGGTGATGAAGTGAGGGTGGATTTAAACGAGTGCCGGGTGGATCTGCTGGTTTCGGATGAGGAATTGGCCAAACGCCGCGAGAATTTCACGGCGCCGGAGATTCGGCACCAGACCCCGTGGCAGGAAATTTATCGGGGTTGCGTGGGGCAACTCGACACCGGTGGCTGTCTTGAGTTGGCCACCCGCTACCAGAATGTCGGGCAGGATCATCCGCGGCATTATCATTGAGTTGAGCACCGTGAGACGGTACGTTGCGCGCCCATGAGCGACGAAGCTTCAGGTTCCAAACAACGTCCCGACGGCCGGGCAGCGGACGAACTCCGCACGGTCACATTCAAGAACAACATCGCCCCGCACGCCACCGGCTCGACCTTGATCGAGTGGGGCGACACTCGTGTCATCTGCTGTGCCACCATCGAGGAGGAAGTGCCGCGCTGGATGAAGGCGCAGGGTGTCGAGGGCGGTTGGATCACGGCCGAATATTCCATGCTGCCTTACTCCACGCTGGACCGCAAACGCCGCGACAGCTCCAAAGGCAAAATCGATGGACGCTCACAGGAAATTCAGCGGTTGATCGGTCGTTCCATGCGCGCAGCGCTGGATCTTGCCAAGATCGGGCCGCGCACTGTTTGGATCGACTGTGACGTGTTGCAGGCTGACGGCGGGACGCGCACTGCTTCCATCACCGGCGGGTACGTTGCACTTTCACTCGCCTTGGCTAAGCTAAAGGCGGACGGCTTGCTAAGCGTCGATCCGATCGTTTCGCCGGTTGCCGCAGTGAGTGTCGGCGTGGTCAACGATATGCCGATTCTGGATTTGCCGTACGTCGAGGACGTCGCTGCCGAGGTGGACATGAACCTGGTCATGAATGCCGAGGGTGAATTCATCGAGCTTCAGGGTACGGGCGAGAAGGACACGTTCAGCGATGCGGAGCTTGCCGCCATGTTGACTCATGGTCGCAAGGGCATTAGTGAGTTGCTTGAGTTGCAGAAGGCCGCGATCGCGGCCGGCTAACGTTCATGTCCTGCCGGGAGCAACCAACGCGGCTTCATCTGGTTCGCCACGGGGAGGTGGCGGAGGAGTATCATCAAGTTTTCGGTGGCCGGATTGACATGGAACTGTCGCCGCTCGGCCATCGACAGGCCAAGCGCTTGGCCAAGTTCCTTGATGATCGCCCGTTCGATCGAATCTATCGCAGCCCCATGGTACGCGTGCGACAGACGGCTGAGCCGTTGCTGGATGCGCTTGGCCAAGCGGCGGTGGTGATTGACGATTTAAGGGAAGTCGATTTCGGGGTTTGGACCGGCTACAAGTGGTACGAAATTGAGGAGAAGTTCGGTATGGCCGCCATCGACTGGCTTGTGCACCTGCAAAACGGAGACGTGCCGGAGGCCGAGCCGATGGACGTCTACGAGTCGCGCATCAAGCGGAGTCTCGATCGAATCCTGAGCGAAGGGGAGGGCGACGACGTGCTGGTTTTCTGCCACGGCGGCGTCATTCGAATGCTGCTGGCGCTCCTGTTGAAGGAGCCGTTCTCGACGATGGATCGGTTCGAGGTGGACTACGCCAGCCTATCGGTGGCGGAGATTCGTGGTGATCGGGTCGAGTTGACGCTGCACAACTTCGCCCCATGGCAGTGGCTGGGGCTGGGCGAGGAGCCTTCGGAGGATTGACGCTCAGGGCCGGCTGCGGCCATCGTTGATGATCTTCTGCAAACCGGCCTTCATCCGGTTGAACACCTTCGGGTGTTTTTTTGAGACAACGACTTTTTCCTCCACGTCCTTGCTCAGGTCGAACAG
>JAPPPH010000095.1 GCA_028817635.1 Verrucomicrobiales bacterium
TACGGTGCTGTGAAGCTTCGCGAGAATGACACTCTGCAGCCGGACAATATAAAGCAACCGCAGCTCCCTATCAATTACCTACCCACACATCCGTTCCCCGACGGCCACCCCGGTCTGCGCGATGAAGTGAAGGTGCGAGGCGTTTGGGAGCGGCGCGACGAACGCACCATCCGCAACGAAATCGGCCGGCAGTTTGCCTGCAGCGAATACATCGACCAACAGATCGGCCGCGTGCTCGCCAAACTCAAGGCGATGGGCGAACTGGAAAACACGTATATTATTTACACCGCCGACCACGGCATGGCCATCGGCCGGCACGGGCTGCAGGGGAAACAAAATTTGTACGAACACACCTGGCGTGTGCCATTTGTGGTAAAGGGTCCCGGCATCAAGCCCGGCAGTCGCGCCCAGGGAAACGTCTACCTGCTCGACACGTTGGCGACGCTCTGTGGTCTCGCGGGCATTCAGCCACCGACCACCGACGAGGGCATCAGCCTCAAGCCGGTGTTGATGGGTCGCGCGCAGACCATTCGCGACACGTTGTACGGCGTCTACAGCGGCGGCACCAAGCCGGGCATGCGCAGCGTGCGCCACGGCGATTGGAAACTGATCAAGTACGATGTGATGGACGGCTCTGTGCGCAAAACCCAGCTCTTCAACCTAAAGGAAAATCCGCACGAATTCCTTCGTGAACATCACGCGCTACGCCCCTTTTACGAGCCAAACCCCATAGCGTTCAATCTCGCCAACAACCCCAAATACGCTGCAAAACGCAAGGAATTGGAAGCGTTGCTGTTGCAGGAGATGAACCGGTTAAACGACCCGTTTCGTTTGTGGGATCAGCCGCAAAAATAAAGCAGCAGCACAAAAAAAACACACGGATCGATCCGTGTGTTTTTTAATTCTTCTGTGAAATCTATTTCTTGCCGAGATCGCGAATACGGATGTTTCGATACCAAACGGCATCTCCATGATCCTGAAGCAAAATGTGCCCGGCCAGTCGCTGCCCAAACACCTTGAGGTTTTTGAATTTGCTCTTGGCAATGGCGGCCTTGAGTTCGTCGCTTCCCAACTTATAGCTCAGTACGACCTTTCCATTCAAAAAGTGCTTCACGGTGTTGCCCTTCACGAGAATACGGGATGAATTGAACTCACCCACCGGTTTGAGCGGCTTGTCCTTGGCTGGATCGAGGACGTCGTAAAATGCCGCGGTCTGGCGGTTGGCGCCCTTGGCTCCGTCCGGGTGATTTTTATCGTCCAGCACCTGATACTCATGCCCGAGCGAACCCCGTTCGCGGATGATAAAATACTTCACCCCGCTGTTCGCTCCCTTGGCCACCTTCCACTCAAAACGAAAATCGAACTGCTCGTACTTGCCGCGGGTGATGATGTCGCCGCCACCGCCCTTTGCCACATGCTTCAGGCAACCGTCCTCAATCACCCAGCCTTTTTCCGGAAACTTACCGGACTTGGCGTTCATCCATTGATCCGTCGATGTGCCATCAAAAAGCGACACAAAGTTTTTCTCTTTTCCGGCTCCGCGCTTTTTCTTTTCAGCCAGGACCGGTGTGCTCATGGCACCCATCAGGGCAACCGTTGTAAGGAGGAATGTAATTCGATTCATCATGAAAAATTGATCAGCGGCGGCAGCTTGGCCAAGCGCAACCGTTCGGTCAAGCCAAGGGCAAACGAGGTATCATCAAAACATCAACCGACTGGATCGCTCCCCGAGTTGGGCACTCCACTGGGCCCAGAAACTCAGGCGTTGGCCAAGCGCTTCCAGCTTGCCCAAAGGCAGCTCCTTCTCCCGATCTCCTGCCCGGCCGTCAAGTGCCTCCCAGTCCGGGCATAGTTCGCGCAACTCGGCATCCACTTTTGCCAGTTCATCCTGCAACCGACTGTGCAGGACAGAGACTTCATCGTTCAGCGCCACCCCTTCCATCATCAACGCCGCCTGTAACATCGGGGAATCCTGCTTTTCTTTCTTGGTAAGGAACGCATCCACTTTCCTGCAAACGGCGCCAATCTCCATAAACCAGTCTGTCATCTCAGACGGAATCGACTGGACGTTGTCCGGCGTCTTTCCCCGCTCCAACTCGATCAGGTGTCGAACCCGGCACTTTGAATTGCTGAGACACTGGTACGCTGCGTTGATCTCTGTGAAGGCTTTCTGCTTTTCCGCCTTGGCCTTTGGATCGTCGGTATGGGATTGATCCGGATGGGCGTCAGCCGACAAGTCGTGGAACCGCTGCTGGAGCTGCTCACTGTCCAGCCACGGTCTGCGGGGAAAATTCAGCCGCGCAAAATGATCCGCCATGACAGGTCGTTCCGCCGGTCAGGCGCTAAAACTCTCGCCGCAGGAACAGGTGCTCGCTGCGTTGGGGTTGTTCACCTTGAAGCCACCATCCTCCAGCTTGTCGGCGTAATCCAACTGACTCCCGGTCACGTACAGTGCCGTCTTGGGATCCACCACCACCCGGATGCCTCCACTCTCCACAAGGATGTCCCGATGAGCCGGCGTGTCCTGCAGGTCGAGTTTGTACTGCAACCCGGAACAGCCACCGCCGATGACAGCAACACGCAACACGCCCTCCGGTCGGCCCTGCCGTTGGAGCAGGGTCGACACCTTGGTGCTCGCGCTCTCACTAACCTTGAGCAACCGCTCGTCACCGACGCGAATCTTGACCTCTTTTGAGGATTCCTTCTTGGCGATGCCGGAAATCATCGCGACCAACCTACCGACCGGCAAAAAAACGGTCAAGGCGAGCCAAGCCAAGCGCTTGGCCAAGCGTTACGCCTTGGCCAGTTCGTCCTCGGCAGTAATGAACGACTCGAAGTGAGCGAGGTGATTCGGCGGAATCAGCGCCTTGAACACCGCTTCAGCCCCATCGTAGTTGCGCTCCAGCACCTGCCCCACCTCGTGCAACCGGGCGATGATGTTGGACTGCGAGTGCGGAATCGACAACTCCACCATCTGGCGCACCGGTCTCAATTGCTTGCCCAGTTCCGCCATGAACGCGTCAAAGCCCTCCCCGGTTTTGGCCGACACGACGATGGAATTCTCGTACTCGGTCGTGTAGCGCTTGGCCAAGCCGGGAGCTGTCACGCGGTCAATCTTATTGAAGACCATCAGCGTCGGTTTATCGGCCACGCCCAACTCACCCAGCACCTGGTTCACTGCATTGATTTGTTCCTCGGCATGAGGCGAACTGATGTCCACCACGTGCAGCAACAAATCCGCCTCGACCACCTCCTCCAGCGTGGCTTTGAATGCATCGACCAAATCGTGCGGCAGTTTGCGTATAAAACCCACCGTATCAGAAAGCAGCACGTTTTGATTGGTTGGCAGGCGCAACCGGCGCGTGGTCGGATCCAGCGTGGCGAACAGTTTGTCCTCAGACAAAGTCGCCGCACCGGTGATGGCGTTGAACAACGTCGACTTGCCGGCGTTGGTGTAGCCGACCAGCGATCCCAGCGGCCACTGATTGCGTTTGCGACCGGAACGCTGCACATCGCGCTGGCGCATGACCAACTCGAGGTCGCGCTGGATTTTGTCGATCCGTTCGCGGACTTTCCGGCGGTCTACCTCCAACTGACTTTCACCCTCGCCGCCGCGCATCCCGATGCCGCCTTTTTGCCGCGAAAGGTGAGTCCAAAACCGGGTCAACCTCGGCAACAGGTGATTCAATTGCGCCAGTTCCACCTGCATCTTGCCCTCACGAGTCCGAGCGCGTTGGGAAAAAATATCGAGAATCAATGCGGTGCGATCGAGAATCTTGCACTCAAACACCTTCTCCAGATTGCGCCCTTGTGCCGGGCTGAGTTCCTCGTCGAACACCACGGTGTCCACCTTCGACTCCTTGCACTCTTCAGCGAATTCCTTCGCCTTGCCCGGTCCGATGAACGTCGCCGCATTGAATTTATCCAACCGCTGCGTGCCGCGCCCCACGACCTCACCTCCGGCCGTGGTGACCAGTTCCGTCAACTCATCGAGCGATTCATCTATGCACCAGGCGTCCTCCGCCTTGAGCTGCACCCCAACGAGAAACACCCGCTCGGTCTCGCGATTGATTGTGTCGACAAGCCCCTTCATCTTATTTGGAAGCGAGCTTCACCATGCGAATGACATCACCAGACTTCAGCTTCGCATGGCCAAGCTTGGCCAACTGGTCTGAACCGATACGGATGATTCCGGACGGTCGGACCACTTCGAATGCCTTGAATCGCGGATCGAGCTTGGCTGCTTCGATGGCACCCTTGAGATTGAGCCCGTCCACGAAAGGGATCGACGAGACCAGCCCCGTGGCGGCGTTCACGAACGTCACCTCGCCGGTCTTGGCCAGTTCGAGTAACGCCTTGCCGCTCGATTTACCGGCAGACAGCGCCACCTTGCCCCCGGCCTTCACCGTGGCGACGGCCAGCTTGCCTGCTGCTTTGCCGGTCGTCTTCGCGGCGCTTGTCGCCAACCTCGATACGCCGCTGGCTGTTTTTCGCGCGGCGGTTTCGCAGCCGATCGCGAAGACGGAAAAAGCTGCCAACACGGCAGCTCGTCCCAAACAAAAACCCTGTCGTGCGGCGATCACTTACGCAGCCGTCTCGCGCTCCATCGTCCCCTTGAAGTTGCAGGGATCCTCCTCCACACCGAAGTTTTCACTGAACAACTCCTCAACCCGCTGCAGCTCATCCTCCGTTAGGTACGGCTTATCCTCAGTGAACTCGATGAGTTGTTCCTCGTTGTAAATGTTTGGCAGCGTCGAGGCGACAGTCTTCTCAGCCAGCAACCAAAGCAGAGCGGCTTGGCCAAGTGTCCGGCCAGACTCCGGCGAGGTCAGGAATTCGAGCGTCTTGATTTTCTTCAAGCCGTTGACCAGCCATGAGCGTGGGCGATGCGAACGATGATCCTCCGGCGGAAAAACCGTGTCCTCGGTGTACTTGCCCTCAAGCATTCCCGAGCTGTGCGTCACGCGAATCAGAAAACTGGTGTCGAGCTCCGGCTCCGCATCCATGCGGCCATGGCGAAAGTCCGCGAGGTCATCCGTCGTGGCGTTATCCTTGCCCGACTTTGCATAAGTCGAAGCGTTGATCTGATTGCCCGGGAACTGCTCCAGCATGTTGTAAATGTGCTGAATGATTCTCGGGTTGCGACGCTGCACACAGTCCACGCCTTCGTACATCCAGCCGATCGCCGGGCCAAGCGCGATTCCGGAGCACACCAGTTTGCCCTCCTGCTCGAGTTCCTCCAGTGCCTCCCAAACCTCGTCGGTATCGACCTGTGCCGCGCGTACGTTGTGCAGTTGCATGATGTCGATGCGATCAGTCTTGAGCCGTTCGAGACATTTTTCGGTCGCAAACTTAATGTATGCCTTGGAGAAATCCTGCTCGATCTCACGCTGCCCCTTGCGATCGCCATCGTGATTGTAAAAATCGTAGCCGACCTTGGTGGCAATCACGACTTCGTCCCGCTTGTCACCCAGCGCCTTGGCGAGCAGTTCCTCACTGCGCCCGTTGCCGTAGGTGTCGGCCGCATCGTACAGGTTGATGCCACGATCGAATCCTTTCCGAATGAGGCCAATCGCATCCTCGTCGGTGAATTTGCCCCACCAACCGGTCGAAACTGTCCAAAGGCCAAACCCTACCTCGGACACCTCCAAATCTGTCTTCCGAATATTACGAAATCTCACGGCGGACAAAGTAGCACGAACTGGCGACGCGTCAAAAGTCGGATTTATTTTTCCGGCCCAGCCTGCAGCAATGCCAATAGGTCGAGGATTTCCTCCCGGGTGAACGAGTTCACCAAGCCCGGCGGCATCGGGGAAAACTGTGAATCTTTCCGCGTGGCGACCATGCTCAGCTTCACTTCCCGCACTTGCGAGGGCTGGTACGCGTTCGGCGCGATCAGCAGTGATTTCTCGCGTTCGCCAACCAACCGCCCCTCGATCAGCTCACCCTGCTTTGTCGTCAGCGACACATTTCGGTACTTGTCGGCAATGACTTTTGACGGCTCGATAATCGACTCCAGAATGGCCCTCGTATCAAACCGTGCACCGATTGCCGTGAGATCCGGGCCAATCGCGAGGCCTTCGCCATCGAAAACATGACACGCCGTGCAGGCAGCCTGCCTGAGAACGCGGTGTCCATTTGCGAGATCGCGCTTGGCCAAGCGCTTGGCCAAGTCGGCAAAATCACCCATCTCCCAGCGCCTGTGCTCCGGCCGCTTGGCCAAAGGCTTGGCCGGTTCCGGTTTGGGCTTGGCTTCAAACAGTTGAGCGAACCCCTCCCGATCGCCCGGCGGCACCTTGGCCAGAGCATCGGCGATGATGTGTTTCATGAAACCCTGAAAATGCCGGTCACTCTGTTCACCGGTCATTTTCTTCAGCCAAGCGAAATAGGCGCGTCGATGTTCCGGCGACCATCCGTCCTCAATGAGCCGCATGTGAAACAAATAAGACAACCGTTCCTCCTGCGACTTGGCATCGACCACAAAGTTTAACAACTGCGGAATGATCCCGGATGCATTCAAAAAGATCATCAACCGTGAGACCTCCATTCGCAGTTCCGGAAAATCGTTGGATACCTTGGCAATCTTGGTGATGACCGGCTGCCGGTCGATGGGCGTGCTGTCTCCCATCCGGATGAATGCCAATTGGTAGGTTCGCAGGGCAACCAATTGCCACTCCAAAGCCAGCCCCTCCCACGGCAGATCGTTGAGACGCGCGACAACCTGAGGATGCACCTTGGCATCGGCCACACGGGCCAGCGCCATCAACGCAGTCAGCGCCCGTTTGGGGTCAGATTCCGTGAGGGCCGGCAGAGTCCAACGCTCCGGCATTTGGTTTTCCAGCGCCACCCTGGCGGCATGGCGAATCCAAAGATCATCATGACTCAGGTTTTCCCAAGCCAAGCC
>JAPPPH010000441.1 GCA_028817635.1 Verrucomicrobiales bacterium
TGGAAGGAGTTTGTACTCTTTATTTGCGTCGCCCTCTACAGACATCGGTTTTGGATTTTCCTCTTTAGCGTTCTGGATAAATTTACCGTGAAGGTCTCCTACAAATCTGCTCGTTACCGAGAGTATGAAGGGGCGTGGGAACTGCTTGATAAGTGAGATCCAATCTTAGCCGTTTCTGCCCGCATCTGCCCGCACAAATCAAAATTTAATTATTTCCCTTTAAAATGTGGCGGTTGGAGAGGGATTCGAACCCCCGGTGCGATTGCTCGCACAACGCTTTTCGAGAGCGCCCCGTTCGACCACTCCGGCACCCAACCTGCGGGCCAGACATCTTGGGCAATTCCCGTCCCGGTTCAAGCCAATTGATAAAACCGAACGGCGTTGTCGTGAAATAGTTTCCGCTGATGCTCCACCGGTCGATTGGAGACGATCTCTTTCAGGGCGTTGACCCATTGGTCAAACCTCGCGCCGAGTAGGCAGACCGGCCAGTCTCCACCAAACATCACGCGTTCGGGGCCGAAGCGGTCGAGGCATTGATTGACGACCGGCGCGAGTTGGTCGGTCGTCCAGTCAGGGGTGGCGTGGGCGACGATGCCGGAGATTTTGCAGATGGTGTTGGGTTGATCAGCCAGCTTGGCCATGGCTGTGGTCCACGGCTTGGCCTCGTGGCTCGGCTTGGCGCCTCCACGTTGATTCTCCGGCAGGAAGGCCTTGGGGTCCGCGGTGCCGCAGTGGTCGATGACGAACCGTGTGTCGGGGCAGCGCTTGACCAATTCGAGTGCATCGTTCAACTGGGTCGGTTGGATGGTGATTTCAAAATGTTTGCCGAGCTTGCCAAGCAGTTGCACGGACTTGATGAACTGCGGTTGCAGACAAAAGCCGTCCGGCGTGGATTCCATCAGGCGGCGCAGACCCTTGATGTGTCGGTTGTCGCGGTACGGGGTGATGTAGGCAGCGAAGCCGTCATTCTCGGGTCGGCCGGAAATGACGCCGGCGACGGTTGGGTAACGCGGATCTTTCGAAATCTCGGTGACAAACTTGGCCTCGTCGTTGTGTTGTTCCGGGATGACATCGACCTCGAGGTAGACTGCCTTGACGACATTCAGCCCCTTGGTGGCAGCGAGATAATCGGCCAAGTGGAAACTGCGCTTGAGTACCGGCGGGGCTTCGTCCATCCACGCGAGCTTGAAGCGGTCGAGATTCCACAGGTGCTGATGAGTGTCGACGATGGGGAGTTGTTCGTTGCTGCTACGGTTTAACGAGGCACAGCCTGCGGTGGCGGCAGCCGTGGCGGATGTGGCGATGAATTGTCGGCGATTCATGGTTTTGTTTTTTGTTTAAATGAAAATGACGAAGCCAAGGAACAAGCCAAGCGCGAGCACGGCGAGGCCAAGCGCGAGCGGCAACGTGCCAGTGTCCTCCGCTTGGCCAAGCGCATCCGGGCTTTGCCAAAACAGCGGGCTGGTTTCGCGACCGCGGATGAGCGTGGTGATGCCCATGGCCAGGGCAGTAACCAAAAACGTGAGCGGGCCGGTGGCGTTTCCGTCCATCAAAGCCGAAGGCAGCAGGGTGGTGGTGTCGTCGAACGACTTCGCGGCAAAGGCGTAAAGCCCGAATCCGACCCCGGCGATCAGCCCGACGAGTGCCGAGCTGCGATGTGCCCTCGTGAATGAGCCAAGCAGGTAAACCACCAGCAGCGGCACGACGAAGCTGCCGACCACCTTGAGATAAAAATCGATCATTCCACCGGAAAGCAGGGCGGGGATGTAAAGAAACGAGCCAAAAATGATGACCGGCGTAAGCCAGCGTCCCACGGCGAGGTAGTGTGCGTCGTCGCGATCCGGAGCGATCAACCGCCGATACACATCTCGCGTGAGCAAAGCCGACAGGGTCGAGCCGATCGAGGCGTAAGTGGAAAACGCGGCGGCCATCACACCGGCAACGATCAGGCCCTTCAAGCCTGCGGAGGTGAGGTCACGCACCATGACCGGGAAGATGGCGTCCTTCGACCGAATGCTCTCGTCCACCGGTAACGAACCGATGTCCGGGAAAAGCGCGCGGCCAAACAGGCCAAGCGATTGCGCAAGGAAGGTTGCCCCAATCAAAACCATTCCGGCAAAGGCGACCGATTGCTTGAGGTGCCGCTCGTTGCGCGCGCCGAGAAGTCGCATCGACTGCGTGTGGTTGACGATGGAGTAGGCCAAGCCGGCGAGGATCAAACTCAGGCAGGCAAGCCAGGCGGGACTGCGGTGGACGATTTGTTTTGTGGCCTCGTCGTGTGTGCCGCCCAAGCGCAGGTGTTTTTCAATCTCCGCTTGGCCAAGCGCGGTGGCGTCCGTCCGGGTGATGACGTCGCTGCCGGTGTGCATCATCTGTTGCTCAAGTTCGGCGGACTCGGCAGCGAGCTTGGCCTGCAAGCCGCTCCAGCCTCCGACCTCTTCGGCGACGATGAAAAAGAAAACCACCGTCGCGAGGATCATGACGATGGATTGAAGGGAGTCGGTGATGGCGACCATCTTGAGCCCGCCTGCCATCGTGTAAAACGTCGCCAGGACCGCGATGCACGCGACCACCGTCCAAGCCGTGGCATCGCCCCAGCCGCAGACTATTTTCAATGTGAGAAAGTTGGTGGTGCTGATCATCCCGAGGATGACCGTGCGATAAAGCACCTGCACGAGCACACTGGTGACACGGGCGGAAAGCCCGAACCGCGACTCGAGATACTCGGCATTGGTGTACATGCCGGAGCGGTACATCGGCAGGATAATGCCGTGCGCGAGCAGCAGCCAACCGCCGATGCAGCCGACCCAGTTGATCAGGTAAAACTTCACGCCGCCGCCGTAAGTTGCGCCGGAGTCGACTACCAAGTCGGTGGAGTCGACCAGCGTGGCGTAGAGCGACAGGCCGACGATCCACCACGGCAGAGTGCGCCCGGCCAGAAACCAATCCTTGCTGTCCCTCGTGCAGCCGCTCTTGAGCAGGGCATACAGGATCACCGGCCCGTTGAGGGCCAACACGATGATCCAGTCGATGGCGGTCATGATTGCAGGGAGCGCTTGACCAAAGTCAGTCGTTGAAGATTTTCTCGTTTACCGTGACGCCCAGCCCCGGTTTGTCCGGTGCGCCGACACGGCCGTTTTTCGGCTGGAGTTCGTCGTGGAAAATTGGCTCCACCTCTGCGTCCGGCAGCGCGTCCCAGCACGGCAGCGGAAAATATTCGATCATCGGGATGACCGTTTCGGCGAGTGCGAAATGGATGTGCGTCGGCCCGTAGGCGTGTGGGATCACGGTGATGCCCGCAGCCAGCGCAAGGGAGCAAATGCGTCGTCCCTCCGACAAACCACCGCAACGGCGCAGGTCCGGCTGAATGATGTCCATCGCCTCTTTTTCAATAATCTGCTCGAAGCCGAACCGGGTGTATTCGTGCTCGCCGCCGGAGACCGGGATATCCGTCTCCTGCCGCAACTTGGCATAGCTGTTGAGGTCGTCGGGGAGGAATGCCTCCTCGATCCACGCGAGCCGGTACGGTTCAAGGCGCTTAACCATTTTTTTCGCATAGAGAAAATCCCAGCCCATGTAGGCGTCGGCCATGATCTCGATGTCGTCGCCGACCGCATCGCGCACGTTGGCGATGTGTTCCTCGTTGGCTCGCATGCCGTCGATGCCGTGGCCGGGCCCGTAGGGGAAACGCATTTTCATCGCCTTGTACCCCTCCGCAACATAGGCCTTGGCCTCGGCCGTGACCTTGTCCGCGCCAACCGGGTGCAGTGCCGAGGCGTACACGGGGATGTCCGGCTGCACCGGGCCGCCAAGAAGTTGGTAGACCGGCTTGTTGGCCGCCTTGCCGGCGAGATCCCACAGGGCGAGGTCGATCGCGCTGAGCGCCTGAAGCGCCACGCCCTTGCGACCGTACGGTAGTGTGGCACGGAAAAGCCGATCCCAAAGCCCCTCGATTTCTCCGGCGTCCTGACCGATGAGCAGCCGGCTCATGTGGGTTTCGATGATTAACGGGATGGCGCTGCAACCGTCCTCGCACCAGCCGGCGCCGACGAGGCCGTCCTCGGTTTCAATCTCCACAACGGCCATCCCGGAATCCCAAAACCACGAACCGCGCGTCTCCTCGAACTGCGGATAAATGTCGAGCGGCGTCACGAGCGGCAGCGTTTTTTCGCGCTCGGCCAAGTGACCCCAGATGGAACGGTTCGCGTGTCGCGTCCTGACGGAGGTGATTTTCACGCGGCGAAGTTACTGAAAAGCGATGGGAATCCCAGCATGTTTTGTCGCCCAGCGGCCATGCCAAAAAAGAATTGGCCGTTCCGCTTGGCCAAGCGACCATTCGCGCGTGGAGATTCGTGCCCCCCAAACCGATACCGAGTTCGAGGCCTACTTCGAGTTGCGCTGGCGCATCCTGCGCAAGCCGTGGGGCGAGGCGCGCGGCACGGAGGTGGATGAACTTGAGGACACGGCGACGCACGTCGCGGCATTCGACGAGGCCAGCCGTCTGGTGGGAGTCGGTAGGTTGCAGCATGTCGAGGCTGCGCTTGGCCAGGTGCGCTACATGGCGGTGGAGCCGGAATGCCGCAGCCGGGGCGTTGGCCAGGCGATGCTTTTCGAGCTCGAGCGCTTGGCCAAGCGGCAGGGTATGACCGCCATTGTGCTGGACGCCCGCGAGCACGCCGTACGATTTTACCTGAAAAACGGCTATGTGGTCACCGGCGACAGCTACCTGCTGTTTGGTGAGATCCCGCACAGCAAAATGGAGAAACAACTCAACGGTTCGGCTTGATTTTGGCCGCCGCTTGGTTTGGATTTCGTCCCCGTTTCGATGCCTGAACAGGAGTTAAACACAAAAGCAAGGGACGCGTTGGTCAGCTTGGCCAAGGCGCTGGTAGATCAGGACGCAGCGAGCGTGCTGGTCGAGCCGCAGCAAAACGCCGATGGATTTTGGTTTGGCTCGGGCAACCTCATTGAACCGGAGCCGGGACGGTATCTGCTGTGCGGTCGGTATCGCAATCATGGCGACTCCCGCACCGGAACCGGGGCGGGGGCGCGCGGGCTGGAGTTCGCGATATTCGAGGGCACTACACCGACCGGGCCGTTCACGAAGATTCGGTCATTTACAAAACAGGATTTGTCGCGCCCGGAAGCGCCGGTGGTTTCGATTGAGGGTGGTAAACTTTTCGTCGGGCCAAGCGGAGTGGAGATGATTGTCTCGACCGAAAAAGGGATCGCGTATCCCGAGGCGTTGGGTTCGTTTCAAAAACCGGGCACCGGCGTCTGGTCGATCGACCGCATCGGGGCGGCAAGCATCGAGGCGCTGGACAGTGCAACGATGACCGAGGTGCAATCTTCCGGCGACGGTGCCACGCTGCACGTCAAGGATCCGGTCGTCTTCGATTCGCCGGCCGGCGGAACGGCACTGATGTTTTGTTCGCACCCCTTTGGCTGGTCGAGTTCCAACACCGGCTTGGCCAAGCGCGGAGAGGGCGAAGGCGAGTTCGTGTTGCAGACACACTCCGTGCTGGAGCGCGGAGCAACGTGGGACGTCGCCTGTACACGAGTGACCGATCGCTTGGCCGTGCCGCAAGTGGGTTTGTTCGCTGACTTGCCACCGTTATCGCTGTACTTTTACGATGGGGCCGAGTGCCTGCGTTCGCTAGATGAGAACGCTAAGGCGGTCAAGCGGCCGCGTGGTTACTCCTGCGAGGAACTCGGCGGCTTGGCCTGGGGCTGGGATGCCGAGTTTCCGAAAATGCAGCGACTGTCGGTGGACTTTCCACTGTTCATCTCCCCGAACGGGACCGGTTGCAGTCGCTACGTATCCACGCTGAAAACGCAGGACGGCATCATGGCGACCTGGCAACAGTCCCAGTCCGATCGATCCCAGCCGCTCGTCGGCAATTTTCTGGACAGCGCCGCCGTCGAGTCGCAATTGGCCGGCTAATTCTGTCATTTCATAGCTGGTATCATCCGGTTAGGCTGCTGGAAGCCATGCCGGATCAATCCTCATCCATTGGGATGTTACTGCGGAAAATCGTGCGCCGGTTCATCCGCATTTATTATCCCGCGATCCATGTCAGCCATCCGGAGAGGCTTCCGCGTGAGGGGGCGACGCTTTACATTGCCAACCATTCCAACTCGCTGATCGACCCGGTGATCATTGGGATCACGGCCGACCGGCCGGTTCGCTTTCTGGCCAAGGCGCCGTTGTTCAAGACGCCGGTGCTGGGTTCAGTCATGAGGGCCATTGGAATGATCCCGGCCTATCGCGGGGAGGACGACAAGTCGTCCTCGTCCGTGCGCCGCAACGTGGAATCGCTGAATGTGGCCGGGGAAAATCTGGCGAAGGGACTGCCGATGGGCATTTTTCCCGAGGGCAAAAGTCATGATTTGGTGCACGTGGAACAGGTGAAGACTGGGGCGGCCCGGATCGCCCAGCGAGCTTTTGAAATGAGTGACGGGGACGAGCCGATCTGGATCGTTCCGCTTGGCCTAAACTTCGAGGACAAGACCCGCTTTCGCAGCCGGGTGTGGGTGTCCGTTGCGGAACCGGTTGATGCCGCCGCCTGGTTCGCGGAGCATAAAGGAAAGGAAAAACTGGCGATGCGTGAACTGACTCATACGCTGGATGAGCGAATCAAGTCAGTGGTGGTGCATCTCGAGGATGCGCGTTGGGAACCGCTTTTGGATGATCTCGAATGGCTCGCGCCTACCTACGAAAGCGAGGAGAAAGTGGCATTGGTTTCCCGGGTGCAGCGCCGCAAAAACCTCGCGGATGCGATCAACTATTTTGAGTCGGAAAATCCCGAGTTGGCCGAGGCGATCACGGCCAGAGTGGCGGCGCATCACGAGGCGCTTGGCCAGGCGGGAATCCGAATCAACTCACCGCTAATGCGCTACACC
>JAPPPH010000515.1 GCA_028817635.1 Verrucomicrobiales bacterium
GCACTGGGCGACGCAACTGAGCGGCCTACTCTTTTTTCTTCGCGGTTTCCCTCTTGGCTTTTGACTTAGGTTTCGCTTCAACCGACTGCGGCACTTCCTCCCCTTCGATCACCACGACTGCCTTGCGCAACAAGCGCCCCTGATGTGACAGGCCCTGTGCCGCCAAACCGATGATCTTGGCCCCGACTTCCGGTTCGGCATCTTGATCGCGAAGCTGGTGTTTCTCAGGATCAAACGGCTCATTTGGCTGCGGCTCGACGACCACTACGCCCACCCGTCTCGCAACCTCGCGGCACGCACCCTGAAATGCGGTAAGCTGCTTGATCAAATTTTCCTGGCCGGACTGGCGACCTGCCTGGGTGAGTGCAAACACGTGATCCAGCGTGGTGACGACCACCTGCAGCCAGTCGTTTTGTGATCGACCCAGTTTTTCCACCTCCAGTTTCAGGTGGTTTTTCTCGGTGTCGTTGGCCTTCTGTAAAAACTCGGTAAACTCCCGCGCCTCGGCGTTGATTTTTTCGGTGATCTGCTTTGAGGTTATGTTGATCTCGTTGGCGCGATCCTCCACGTGTAACCACTGCTCGGTGGCGCTCTCGACCCGCTTGGCCAAGGCCTCAAGCGAGGTGATTTTCTCGACGGAATTGGCCAACTCTCTCGCTTCCGTCAAGTCGGTTCGGGCCTGAAATTCCTTGAGGTACGGCATGACCATGATCCATGCGCCGCCGGCCACGCAGGCCAGACACCAGAACGCCTCCAGTATGCCAAATTCGCCCTCGATGCGGCTGAGCAAGAAGATTGCGGTCAACAACAGGGCCACGTCGCCCACAATGAAGGGCCATTTTGGAATTTTAGGAGCAGTCGATTCGCTCATCGGTGCGGAATGTGTAACGCAAAGCGCCCAAGCGGACGAGCAAAACCAAGCGCGACTTGTCACACCGCCCACCTTTGTTTAGCGTCCCGCCGCACAGACATGGCAGAATCTCAATTCATCCTTCGCTTGGCCAAGTGCATACTCGCCTTGGCCATCATCAGTTCAACAGACACCGTATCCGCGGCCAAGCGCCCGCCTAATTTTGTCCTGATTTTCATGGACGATCAGGGCTATCAGGACGTGGGTGTGTTTGGGTCAAAAACCATCAAGACACCCCACCTCGACAAGATGGCTGGCGAAGGCATGAAGTTCACTGATTTTTACTCGCTGGCAGCTGTTTGTTCGCCTTCGCGTGCGGGGTTGATGACCGGCTGTTATCCGCCACGCGTGGGCATCACAGGCGTACTCTTCCCCAGACACACCATCGGCTTGAACCCGGAGGAAACCACCGTCGCCGAGGTGCTCAAGACCAAGGGCTATGCCACTGCCGCTGTCGGCAAATGGCACATCGGACATCTGCCAAAATTCCTGCCAACCAATCATGGGTTCGACAGCTACTTCGGCATCCCCTACTCGAACGACATGGACGGCGTAAAGGGCAAGGATCGCAATCTCGATCGTGCGTGGATCGAGCGAGATATCACGCCGTGGAATGTGCCACTGCTCCGCGACACCAAGGAGATCGAGCGACCGGTCGACCAAAACACCCTGACCACCCGCTACACACAGGAGGCTCAGAAGTTTATCCGTAGCAACAAGGACAAGCCGTTTTTCCTCTACATGCCTCACACGATGCCGCACATCCCACTTTTCGTGTCGGACAAATTTTACACCAAGGATCCGAAGCAGGCGTACATTCGCACCATCGAGGAACTCGATCACTCCATCGGCCAAGTGATGAAAACACTCAAGGAAACCGGCGTGGACGACAACACGTTGGTGGTGTTCACCAGCGACAACGGCCCGTGGCATCTCAGGCTCCGTCATCACGGCGGATCCGCCCTGCCCCTGCGCGGCGCGAAGTTCAGCACATGGGAAGGCGGCATGCGTGTGCCGACCATCATGCGTTGGCCCGGAAAAATCCCAGCCGGCTCGGTTTGCAGCGAAGTGGCTGCCGCGTGCGACATCCTCCCGACCTTCGCCAAACTGGCCAAGGCGGAGCTGCCCAATCGCAAAATCGACGGCAAAAATATCTGGCGACTGATGTCCGGACGCGAGGGCGCCAAGAGTCCGCACAAAGCGTTTTACTTTTATCGCGGCACCGGGCTTCGTGCCGTCCGCAGCGGCGATTGGAAACTTCACATTGGAGGCGGTGGCAGAAAACAAAATCAGGAAGGCAAAAAACCGGCCCTGACACTTTTCAACCTGGCCAATGACATCGGAGAGACCACCGATGTCGCTGACGAAAACGGGAAGATCGTGCAGCGCATGTACAAGCGAGCCCAATCGTTTGACAAGGCACTCAAGGCCGACGCCCGCCCCCCCGGTGAAGTCAAGTCAGGCGACGAGGGCTAACCCAAGCTCTTGGCCAAGCGATAGGTACGGACAGCTATCCCCTGCCGACCTAAAACCAAGCGTTTGATCCAAGGAGCGGGGACATTCCTGTCCCCGTAAAAGTTCTAGCGGTTTATGAGGGGACAAGAATGTCCTCTCTTTCCGTGTGTTCTGTGCATTCCGTGGTTCGCCTGAAGCGCCCGGTATAACCAAGGACGACTGGGACAGTCGTCCCTACCTATATTGTTCAGTGCTTAAGGAAGCCTGTGCTTATTAGCCATTCTGCACAGAGTTTGGGCCAGTTTGTTACTGGGAACTCGGATGGTCGCAACCCGTAGCCGTGGCCACCTTTTGGGAAAATGTGCAGTTCACTGCTGACTCCGTTGCGGCGTAATTCCTGCCAAAACCGAACACTCCCTTCAGCAGGAACCCGATCGTCCGCAGCGTGCACAAGAAAAACCGGCGGCGTGTTTTTCGTGATCTTCAGTTCTGGTGAAAGTTCGCTTTTGGTCTCCTTGTCAACGAGATAGGCTGGATAAATCAACACACCAAAATCCGGTCGGCAACTGACTTTGTCGATGGCATCCAACGATTTGTAACGAAGCTTGTCGTAGTTGGTCAGCGCTGCGGCGGAAAGGTGACCGCCAGCAGAGAAACCCAGAATACCGATCCGCGCCGGATTCAGTCCCCATTTTTTCGCATGATGCCGAACGAGGCTGACAGCCCGCTGCGCGTCCTGCAACGGAGCATCGTGTTTTTCGCGATCCTTCCGGCGCGGTACGCGATACTTGAGTACCACACCGGTAACGCCGATAGAATTAAGCCAAGCCGCCACTTCCGTCCCCTCGTGCTCTGTTGCCAAAATATTGTACCCCCCACCGGGGCAAATCACCACCGAGGCCCCGGTATCCTTGGAAGGGTCGGGTTTAAAAACCGCAAGCGTTGGCTTTGATACTTTCGATAGAATCTCGATGGATGCGCCTCTGTATTCGCGCTTGGTCAATGACTCCGGGGGGGCATCCCCTTTCTCGCCCGGCGCTACGCTTGGCCAGACGTCGATCTGTTTGAATATTTTCAACTCAGCCGCCGGGAGCTTGGCCAAGCCAAGGCCGAGCAGCAGGACACAAAAAAAGCGCTTGGTCATCGCACGCAGCATCAGACCAAGCGCTTGGTTTGAAAAGCAAAAGTCGCTGTTCAATCAGGCGTTTTTCGGCGCCACAGCCCGAACCAAGCCAAGCGCCACCAACACGAGGAATAGCATCCAAAGTTTACCCGTTGGGAACTCGGCCTGTGGTGCATCGGACTTGAGCACGATCTGTAGCCCCTTGTCACCCTTCACCTGCAGTGACCGGCTGAAGTTCAGCACTTGGCCGACGCCGGGGAGCGTGGCCTGAATCGCTCCAGTTTGCCCGTCGATCGCTTCCTGTTGGCGCACGATCCGCTCTGCCAAGCGGCGGAATGCGGTGTTGTCCTCGATTGAGTTGAGATCCATGACCTCCCGCACCTGTGCCTGAGTATAGTTGACACCCTTGCCCTGTTGCAGCGGGATCACTTTTTGCTGTTGTTCCGCCTGCACGGAGACCGCGCCATTGTTGGCGAGGAAGTTGTTCCTGCGCATGTTGATGCCCATCATGGCCTGTTGAGTCTTCAACTTTTGCAATTGCACACGGGCGTCCTCGTTGAAGGCGGCATCGTTTTGCGAGAGTTGATAGGCATTCTCGAAAGCACGACGTGCCCGGTATTGGTCGCCCTGCTCGATCAGCGAGTTGCCGATGCTGAGCATCTCTTCCGCTTTTTGGGTTTGGCGTCGTTGGATTTGCTTTTCGTTGTCCAGATACAACTTGGAATCCGCGACAGCCCCCTTCTGTACGGATTGTCCGACAACTTGTGCCGCCTGCTGTGCCGGGACTGCCTGTTCGTCCAGTTCGTGATAGGTCACTGTGGAGGCGTTTTCATCGACTTCGATCTCCAGTCCGGCCGGCGCATGCACCGTCCAAGTCAGGTTCTCCAACGGCAACTGAATAACCGGCCCTTCGATGGCTTTGCTCGCACCCCCGACAGTCGATTGATAGTAAAAATCCACCGTCGACGAGCTGTCCTCACCCGGGCTTTTTTCCAGCGGGATGACGACTGAACCGTTGTCCTCCCACGGGAGCACTCCGCGGCTGTCGATGAACGCCGACCAAAACTCGGAGCCCTTGGGAAGCTTCACGCGAAGCTCACGTTCGTCGCCCTGTCGCAATTGGAGTTGAACATGGGTCACTGCATTGGTGGAGTTGGACAGCTCGGTGCGGAATCTCGCACTGAGCACCTGCGCCGCCACCACTGCGGCGATATTTTGGTTCTGCGCTGTAATGGTCAGTACCGCCGGTTTGACAGAGCGATACACCAACCGTGTCTCCTCGATGTTCAACGTCCCCTTCAACGTGCGGGGAACCAGACTCCAGTCGACCGAGTGCAACCCATCCGGCACTGCCCCGGCGGTTAACAGAATACGCCCCTCGGAGCGCACACTGATGAAGCCTCGCTGAAGGTTTACATCCACCGCCTGCAGGCTCTGGACGTCTACGGACGAGTTCCCCTCCCCATCCGGCATTGGCACCTGATATGAAACCGTCAGGTGATACTTGTCGATGATGCGGCGATCCAGTTTCACCTCCCAAACGGCGCGGCCATCGTCGTCTGCGTCTCCCTTGACGAAATCAGTCACTTGTTGCCCCGTAAACGCCACGCCTTGGGCGCTGTCAGGCAACGCCACCTTTAACGCCTTAACACTGGTGTTCTCGATCTTGTATTCGATGACACCACGGTACTTGACCGTTCCCTGACGAATGGATGCATCCTGCAGAAACTCAGCCTGTATCCACGGGTCCACCCGCTCGACGTCGAACGACAACGTCCAGTCACCCTGTAAGAGGCGGAACGCCAACACGCCCTTGTCCCGGATACCGGCCGCTTTCGGGTCGAGCTGTGAAACACCTTCGCGATCTTTCATGTAAACGCGGATCCCCTGCTCTGGGATGATATACAATTGCCCCGTCTCCTTGGTGGCCTCGCGGATTGCCACGCGTGGCACCTGCCAACTCGCGGTTTTCTCTAGACCGGCCCCGGCGAGGTTTATCTGGAAGTTCGTGCTTCCCTCGGTTTTGCCCTTGAGGTGAAGTGTCACAACCGTGTCGTCGCCATCCTGAATATCGGTCCAATGACTCAGCGCTGTACCGGTGATTGTCTCCACCTCCAGCCCGTCCGGCATGACAAAACTGAGTTTAAAGACACCTGCCCGGGTGATCTGCACGCCGAGGTTTACCAGCAACACACTGCGATCCTCCCCAAGCGATAACCGTTGATTGCTGGCAACGCGGATGTCCGGTTTGACAGCCGAGGCTTTGAGCGTGACCGAGGCACCGCTACCGGAGTAGCGATACGCACGGCGGACGGTCAACCCGGCAAATTCGTTCCGCAACGAGTTGGCGATCGCCACCGGAAAATCCTCGAGGTTGATCGGCGCCATGCCGTCCACGGTCGAGCCATCCAACTGAACTTCGGAACTCGTCGCCACACCGACTGAGCCAACCTCTCCCGCAGCGTCCTTCACCCCAAGTACGCCGAGGGTTTCCTCGTAAGGGAATGCAGCAGCAGTCTGTTGTGAGCGAACGCGGAACTCGATCACTCCCTTCTGCGGTGCGGCAAACTGAATTTGCAGCGCCTTCGATTCAGGGTCAAAACGCCACGAACTGACCAGCTTCGAAGTCACGTCCGTCACCGTGATTCCTTCCGGCACATTCACGGTAAACTCATTCAACTGACCCTGAGCCAAGCGCACCTTCAAGTCGTGGATACCGGCGACGATCCCGGCCGTCGGCACAAAAAGCTGCTGCATCTCCGAATAGTAAACCGGTTTCTCAACACTCTCGTCCCGGGCCTTCGGTTCCCATTCCACCCGCACACCCGGCTTGGGCGGCAACACGATATCGAACTGAGTAAACTTTCGCCCCGACACAACGTCCGTCTTGCGAATGGACACGGCGTCCTTCGAATATACATCGACTTCGCGGCCGCTGAACAACTGCAACTTCAGGTGGTTCACCATCGCCGGCAGTGTCGGCACGGTGAAACCCCATCGGCGATTTTGATACACCATCTTGGCCTCGTACTCGAATGGCACATCAAATGTACCTGCCTCCTTGGCGATCAATTGGTGCGATGTGTTGTTGCCCTGTGTCCGCTGGGCCAGCTTCAATTTACCGTCCTTCAAATCGATGCTCTTTAACACCGATGGAGCGCTAAGAAATTCAATCCGACTGCCGGCCTTGGCTTCCCATTTCATCGTGGCCTTCAGCGTGATTCGCGCGCTGGAAATATTTCCGGTTTGTTCAATTTGCAGCAATCGCCCGGCGTCCGGCTTGGCCGCTTGGGCACGCGATGTTCCGGCACGCAAACCCAGGCCCAGCAGGACCGCCGTTGCAGCTGCGGCAGCGGCACCCGAGACAGCCTGTTGTTCCTGCACCATAT
>JAPPPH010000437.1 GCA_028817635.1 Verrucomicrobiales bacterium
CCAACAGATCGACCTTGAAGGGTTTGGCGAACTGATGCAGGAGCTGAAGCCAATCGCCGAATCGGTCGGACGCGAGGTATAGTTTTCAACCGAGCCGCTTGGCCAAGCGCTTGGCCAAGCGCGCTACTTCACGCTGGCGATTCGTTCACGCAGACGGCTGTGCAGCCGCGTTTTGATCCCGGCGTACTTCGGATTGGAGGCAAGGTTGGTGAACTGGCCGGGATCCGACTTCATGTCGTACAGCATGAATGCCTCCTGCCGATTGCGCTTGGCCGGATACCACATGAACGCCCAGCGCTCGGTGCGCAGACCATGGCCGCGCCCGGTAAAAATCCACGCATCTTTCTTATCGCGCTTGGCTCCGGGATTCTCGAGCAGCGGCACAAGGCTTTGGCCCTGAGTGCCCGGCTCCGGCGGCAGGCCGGCCAGCTCGGCGAGGGTGGGATAAAGATCAACGAGTTCCACGACACGATTGCAGCGCACCCCGCGCGCCCTGCCCGGGGCGGAAATGATGAGCGGCGTGCGAATGGCCTCCTCCCAGAGCCGGGATTTCTTCCACATGCGATGTTCACCAAGCAGGTAGCCGTGGTCTGAGACGAACACGACGATGGTGTTGTCGCGCAGCTTGAGCCGATCCAGTTCAGCCATCAGTCGGCCAAATTGTTCGTCCATGAAACTCACCGCCCCGTAGTAGCCACGGCGCAGTTGGCGCACGGCATCGTCGGCAAGATTCATGTCCTTGGCGATGGCCTGCGCCGGCATGTCGACCTGGTCATCCGGTGGAAACTTGGGTAGCGCGGTGGTCTTGGGATCGTACGAGCGCAAGCTGCTTTCGGTGGAGATGAACGGGAAATGCGGTCGCACAAAACCGACGGCGAGAAAGAACGGCTGCTTCTGTTTAGCTTGTTGCTGAAGCAGACCGATGGCCTTGTCGGCGGCCATGGTGTCGGGCAGCAGGGAAGCGTCCCGGTCGGCCACCTCCACCACGGCAAAATCACCGCGAACAGATCGCGGCATGCTGTAGCTTTTGTCGCCCGGCTTTATCGCCTGCCATTGCTCCCGTAGCCCGGGATAACCGGCGACGACCTCCGGTTCGGTAAAGTTGGCCACCTTGCCGGGGGTCAGCGTCTCCATCGCGCGGATGTCGTGGGTCGCGGCCCAGGACGGCGCGTGGTCGCGGCCGGGAGTTCCCTGCACGATATCGATCGGGATGCCCATGTGAAAAATCTTGCTCACGCGTGCATTCCAATAGCCGTGACTGCCGAAATACCGGGGCAACGTCATGCGCTGCGGATTCAAGTGTCCACCGTTGCCGGTGACGCCGTTCACGAGCGGGTACTGCCCGGACATGATCGACGCGCGCGACGGCCCGCACAAAGGAAACTGACAAAACGCGCGCGTGAAGGTGACCCCGGTCTCGGCAAATTTGTCGAGGTTCGGCGTCCTGCACTCCGGATGCCCCAACCCGCTGAGCGCAGTGTTCAGGTCGTCGGATATGACAAAGAGCACGTTTGGTTTGCCAGCATGCGCGGCCGAAGCGAACGCGAAGAGGAGAAGGACACTGGCCAGCTTCATGATTAACAAAAGGAGTTGGCGCCTTTGTTACTGTCTGTGTTTGTTGGTTTTACTCCAGGCCTGCCAAAGATCAGCAAGTTCCTTGGCTTTCCCGGGCATCTTCTTCGCGAGATTGTTGGTCTCGGTGGGGTCGGCCTTGAGGTCGTAAAGTTCCCATTCCTTGCCGGCACGGACGAGTTTCAGGTCGCCCTGCCGGACGGCGTTGGCCCGGCTAAAGTGCCAATAGATTTCCTCATGCGCTTCGCGCTGCTCTCCCTTGAAAATGGGAAGGAGGGATTTACCAACGGGTGTCAGGGTCTTGTTGCCGTTGATCGCCTTGGGGTACTCGGCACCGGTGATGTCCCGGAAGGTGGCGGAGACGTCGATGATGTGACCGACCTGATCGGTCATGCCCGGCTTGATGACACCGGGCCAGTGGGCGATGAACGGGGTGCGAATGCCGCCTTCATAGTCGGTGGACTTGAACCTCCGATAGGGCGTGTTGCTGGCGTTGGCCCAGCCGACGGAGACGGTGCGGTAGCTTTCCACGGGGCCAGGCGGGATGTTGGGCGTGGTATTGGGTTGCTCGGGGCAGGCGCCGTTGTCAGTGAGGAACATGATAAGTGTGTTGTCCCACTCGCCCAACTCCTTGACCTTGGCAAAGAGGCGCCCGAGGTTTTGGTCAACACGGTCGATCATGGCGGCGTACACCGCCATCTTGAGGTCCTCGGCGTCCTTTTGCGCCTCGGTCAAATCGTCCCATGCCTTGGAGGCGCGCCCGGTGAGTTTGTGGTTGGGGCCGATGAGGCCCATCTCGTTCATCCGCTTAAAGCGCTGCTGGCGAATCTTGTCCCAGCCGATCTTGTATTTGCCGCGGTACTTGGCGATGTCCTCGGGCCAAGCGTGCAAAGGGTAGTGCGGCGCGGTGTACGGTAGGTAGAGGAGAAACGGCTTGTCCTCGCCCTTGTATTCGTCGAGGCGGTCGATGGCATAGCTGGTGAAGGCATCCGTGTGATAGAATTTTTTGTCCGGACTGGTGTAGCCCATGATGACTTTGTCTTCGATGGCCCAGCGGCGGACACGGTTCTTGCCCTTGCGACCGGGAGGCCCCTCGCCGGGACGGGCCTTAAGCCCGGGGTTGAAGAAATTGCTGCAACCGTCGGCCAACCCGTAGTAGCGGTCGAATCCCCGCGTGGTCGGGAGCGGATTCTGATGCCACTTGCCGGCGATGAGCGTGCGGTAGCCCACGGTGCGTAGGACTTCGCCAAAGGTGGCTCCGTACTCCATGCGGTGATCACCAATGGCGTAGGCGTAGTTGCCGGTGAGCAATTCGGCCCGGGTGGTGTGGCACTTTGCCGTGTTGTAAAATTGCTTGAAGCGCAAACCATTCCTGGCGAGCGCGTCGATGTTGGGAGTCTTCACTTCGCCGCCGTAGCATCCGAGGTCGGAGTAGCCCATGTCGTCCACCATAATGAGGATGAAGTTGGGGCGCGTGCGATCCGGCTCCGCTTGGCCAAGCGATGTACCAAACTGGAGACAGGCGAAGAGGGAGAGGATGGTTAAACGAATCATTTGTTATTTCAAGTTACCTGTTGGTCTTGTTTTTCAATCCTTGGATGCGGCCTTCCTCGCTCGCGGTGGAGAGTCGCGCCTTGGCCAAGCGGGCTATCGTGGCCTCGAACTGCTCCCTGAGGGCTCGCTCTGTTTTCGTGAGCGCAGAGTCTTTCAGTTTCGTCCCGTTGAACGGGCTATCGTAACGGGTCAAGGCGGCTTTACTCCCATCTTGATTCGCCACAAACGAGTACTGCTTGTTACGAACCATCACCTGCTTGCGGTACCAGATGTAAATCCAATCCTTCCTGCGGGCATCCGCTTGGTTTCGCAACACAGGGACGATGCTGGCACCGTCGCCGGGGTGATTTTTCGGCAACTTGGCCCCGGTGACTTCGCAGAGAGTCGGGAACACGTCAGTGAACTCGACAAGGTCATCCACCACGCGTCCGGGCTTTTGAATTCCGGCCGGCCAACTGGCGATGAGCGGAACACGCGTACCGGTGTCGCTCATCGTGCCCTTGCCGCCCACGACCTTGGTGCCGTTCCACGGTGTGACGATCGGTGTGTCCGTGCCGTTGTCCCCGGTGAAAATGATTAGCGTGTTGTCACGCACGCCGGACTTCTCCAGTTGCGCCACGATTTGCCCAACGGCTTTATCAGCGTAGGCCACCATGTCGCGAAAGTGGCGCTGCGGGTCGTTGCGGTCGCCCTTGTAAGTGGTGGAGCCAAGTCGCTTGGGATCCCAGTCAGTGGAGTCCGGCGTGGGATCGAAGGGGCAGTGCGTGAGGATCATCGGATAGTAAACAAGGAAGGGCTTCTTTTTGTTTTCGTCGATGAAATCGCAGATGAAGTCCGTGCAGATCTGCGGGGCATATTCGCCGTTGGTGAAGTCCTTTTCCACGCCGTTGAACTCAAGCTGCGGATTGACGAAGCGCCGGTCGATGGTTTTGCCGCCATCCTTGGAGCGACCGCTTCGGGTGTGTTGCCAGAGACAGGATTGCTCGAAGCCAAAGTGCTGGGGCGAATCCTTGTCCCTCCCAAGCTGCCACTTGCCGGCGATGGCAGTGGCGTATCCGGCAGCTTTGAGTTGATGGGCGAAGGTGGTTTGCTCGCGATCCAGCCAGCCGAACTTCACGTAATTGCGGACGTTGTACTGGCCGGTCATGAGCTTGACCCGCGACGGCGTGCAGATGGGATTCGAGAATCCGTTTGTGAAGCGCACGCCCTTCGCGGCCAGCTTGTCGAGGTTGGGCGACTTGCAGGATTCACTGCCGTTAGACGACAGCGCCTCGTAGCCCATATCGTCGGCCATAATGAGAATAATATTCGGCCGGTCATTGGCCTGCACATTGAACACGCCCAACAGGAGGGCCGTGAAGATGGTGAGGGTAGATATGAATTTCATGGTGAATGGGACGGGTTATTTGAACTGCAGTTCGCTGTGCTTGACGGTGAGCGAGTTGATCTCTTTGCCGTCGATATTGATGATGGTGTACTTGAAGATGGGATCGTCCGCCTTGAGGTCGAAGTCGACGCGGCCGAATGACTGCTTTTCGTTGTAGCCGAAAAGCGAATGCTTGATTAGGCCGTGCACGTGTTGATTAGTCAGGCGAGAGGACTGGCATTCGTAAAGCGGATACATGCCGTCGATACCGGTATCGATTTTGTACGCGTCGGAACGATGCCGATCCGCGGAGAGAATAACGACGCCGGGGATTTTCTGCTTGGCGATGAATTTGAAAATCTTCTCCCGCTCGGCTGAGAAACCGTCCCATGTATCCTTCGAGCCCGGCTTCACCTTTGGAGTCATCGGCACATTGGTGCAGAGCACAGTGAACGTGGCCGGCTTCTTGAGTGTTTTCCTCAGCCACTTCAACTGTGCCGGGCCAAGCATGGAGGGGTTATCCCCCTTGGGCGATTCGCGATAGTAACGGCCATCGATCAGCACGAAGTGCACCTTGCCGATCCAAAAATCGAACCAGCATCCGGGCTGCTTGTCGCCGCCACCGTAATAGGGGTTGTCGTAGTTTTCCTTAAAGATCTCCCAGACCTCGCGCTTCCACTTGGGCTTCTCGATGTCTGGCCCGCCCCAGCCATCGTTCGTGGTAAAGTCGTGGTCATCCCAGATGCCGTAGATGGGCACGCGCTTGGCCAAGCGCATCCACTCCGGCTGGCTTTGGCGGCGGTAATAATGAAACCGCTGCATCTCCGGCGTCTCGGGATCGTCGATGTAGACATTGTCACCCAGCAGCAACACCGCGCGCGGATCAAGGGCGCCGATGGTGTTCCAAACGCGCTCGTTCTCGGGCACGTAACCGGAGCCACCGCCGAATGCGATGGTGAATTTGTCCGTCGGCGCATCCTTTTTCAGCGACGTGTTGGGCAGTGCCCGCGGCCACGGCCAAGTTTCAGTGTCGTACTTCCACGTGTCCGGTTTGCCGTTGGCGATATCGAGCAACATCTGGGTGTGCTCAGGGTTCACGGCGAATTTTGCAGTCTCCTTCAGGTAAGCAATTGCCTCCTCCTTCTTGCCTTGCAGGATCAATTTGAGCGCATGCGGATGCACCCGCTTTACCTGCCCACGGTTGCCGGGTTTTTCATTGTTCACCTTCGGCTTATTCGCCTGACCAAATGATCGCGGCGCGCTCAGGCCAAGCGCGAGGATGCCCACCGTGTATATGCCAACGAGGGATGTAAATCGTGCAGTAATTTTCATGAAAAAGTTTATTCGAAAGTCAGCGCCAAGCTCTCGATGATCGGCTTGGATTTGTTGTCCGTTGAATCGGTGATTTTTAGTTCAACCTGAAACGCATAACCGGCAGGAAGTTTTGACAGATTCATCGCGGCGGGTGTGCGCTTGATTTGCTTGGAGAAACCCTTGATGTAATCGTAGCTCTCCTTGAGTT
Organism: Verrucomicrobiales bacterium; assembly: GCA_028817635.1. Taxonomy (GTDB): domain Bacteria; phylum Verrucomicrobiota; class Verrucomicrobiia; order Limisphaerales; family UBA1096; genus UBA1096. Next base: position 6,015 of record JAPPPH010000437.1, read on the forward strand.
CAGTCCAATTCGTCCATTGGTCAACCTTCCCGTCGTTGGTGGTGTCCACGCCAACACGGGCCGTGACGGTCTCAACCCACGGTCCCGGGCTCACGTAGTCGGTCTGTTGCTGCGTAGCGAGATAAAACCTGCCTTCCGCAAAGGCAACATCCGGGTCGGGATGGCCGTTGCCGATTTTGTCGCACCAGGTGAACTGTTGATCAATCGACGGCGAGGTAAACCAGCCGACACTCATCTTGTGTCCGCCGATGGGGTCGTAGTCGCCGAAGAGATAATACTGGCCGCCGATACAGATCGCCGCCCAGTCACCGTAGGCTTCCTGCTCCGGTTCGTGCACCTCGTACTCGGCGATGTTGGTCTTGAACCGCTTGGGATCCTCCTTGGCCCAGTGTGGGTGGCGATAGGTGGCAATTTTGCCGGTCGGCTTGGTGCGGTTGTCAACCGCCGGTTTTTGAAACTTGAACCCATTCAAACCGTTCGGACTCACGGCATGACCGGCGACCGGCGAGTCCCACGAACGCTTACTGGCATTGATCGCGCCCCAGTCCTCGATGATCACGTGCATTTTGCCGTCGAGGTCGCGAATGAATCCGGCGTCCGAACCGTGCGACGGATCCTCCACGGCGATGCCCATGTTTTTGCCGGGCAAACCGTCGAACAGGTTGTCATCCACGTAAACGTGCGGGTCCTGATCGTTCGGGAAGTCGTAGTAAATGTACGCCTTGCCATCGACCCACTCGGCACTCGTGACCCAACGCGAAAAGCCCTCCGTGACCGGCCCGTGGTGCACCCAGTTTTTCATGTCACGACTCTGCCACGCATGGTAACCG
>JAPPPH010000372.1 GCA_028817635.1 Verrucomicrobiales bacterium
ACCGAGGACAAGGCCGCGGAAACCGCCTACCTCGAATTCGTCGAGAAGATCGAACCGGAGGAAAAGCAGCGCAACTTTCGACTGGCCAAGGCGCTGACCGAGCACCCTCAACGGAGCAAACTCGACGCCAAGCGCTACGAGGTGTTCACCCGCGACACCGCGCTCGAGGTCGAGTTGTTCCGAAGCGAAAATGTCGCGCTGGAAACAGAGACCGCCAAGGTGGGGCAGCAATACCAAAAAGTCATCGGCGGCCTGACGGTACAGTTCGACGGCAAGGAGCAGACGCTTGTCCAGATGGGCCGTTACCTCGAGGAAACGGATCGCGCCCGCCGACAGGACGCATGGGAACTCGTGGCCAACCGCCGACTCGAGGAGGCCGGAACCATCGACGGCCAACTCGACGAGCTCGCCGGCCTGCGAAACCAGATGAGCGCGAACGCCGGCTTCGGTAATTACCGAGACTACGCTCACCAACGCCGCGGCCGTTTTGATTACTCGCCCGCCGACTGCATCGCGTTTCAGGATGCCATTGAGCAGGAGATGGTGCCGCTGCTCCGCGAACTGCACGACGAACGCCGCTCCGCGCTCGGCATCGACTCCGTCAAACCGTGGGACACTGCCACCGATCCGCAGGGCCGCCCGCCGCTCAAGCCGTTCGAGGACGTGGCTGACCTGATCCGTCGATCCCAGTTGATTTTCAATCACGTTGACGGCGAACTCGCTGGCTGGTTTCAAACGATGCAAAACCTCGACCTGCTCGATCTCGCGAACCGCAAGGGGAAGGCACCGGGCGGCTACCAATGCTCGCTTGACGAAGCACGGTTGCCGTTCATTTTCATGAACTCCGTTGGAGTGCAGCGCGATGTCGAGACGCTGCTGCACGAGGCAGGTCACGCCTTTCATGCAATGGCGAGTCAGGACGAGCCACTGCACTCCTACCGCCACGCACCGATCGAGTTTTGCGAGGTTGCCTCCATGGCGATGGAACTGCTCGGCGGTGAATATCTCGAGGAATTTTACGACGCGGAAGCGGTGCGACGCGCCCGGATCGCCCATCTCGAGGGGATCGTTTTTGTCTTCCCATGGATCGCCACAGTGGACGCGTTCCAGCACTGGCTTTACCTCAACCCCGGCCATACGGTCGCCGACCGTGATGCCGCGTGGTCCGACCTCATGAACCGTTTCGGCGGCAACGTCGACTGGAGTGGCTACGAGCAGGCCAAGGCCAAGTTTTGGCACAAGCAACTGCACATTTTCCTGCACCCGTTCTACTATGTGGAATACGGCATCGCCCAACTGGGCGCACTGCAGGTCTGGGCCAACAGCAAGGAAGACCGGGGGAAGGCTCTGGGCGACTACAAGGCCGCACTCGCGCTGGGCGGCTCAAGGCCGTTGCCGGAATTGTTCGACCGTTGCAACATTCGGTTCGACCTCAGCCGGGACACGGTCGCCCCGATGGCCGCCCTGTTGCGCCGGGAGTTGGCTGCGTTGAAGAACTGAGCGTCAGCGGTTGAGCAGCCAGATCGCCAAGCCGATCAGGGTCGAGCCGGCCAAGCCGGCAGCGATGCTCCATAGAAAAATCAGCTTATGACGGCGGCGATTGGACCGCCCCATCCCGGGGAGCAGATAGTATCGATGCTCCTCGCCGTCTTCGCCTGATTTTTTTTTCCCGAATCCAAACATGTCGCCGGCCTGATGTTCAGGGGCGCGAACGGTATTCGTTTCTTGCCTAAAAAACAACCACGCTTGGCCAAGCGAGGTGTCTTCGTTAACTTGGCTCCGTGAGTTTCGTCGCACAGTTCGACCGATTACCCATCGACGCCCTTTGCAGGACGGCAGAAACGGCTTCCGAAGCGGAGGTGGCTACCGCCCTGACCAAGCGAGAGCCGGGGTTGGCCGACCTTGCCGTACTGCTCTCGCCCGCCGCCGCCGGCCAACTGGAGCGCTTGGCCAAGCGGTCAAACCAACTCACGCAACAACGATTCGGGCGTGTCATCCGGCTATTCGCCCCGCTGTACCTCAGCAACGAGTGCATCAACAATTGCACCTACTGCGGTTTCTCGCGGGACAATCCCATCCTGCGCGTCACACTCTCGATCGATGAAGTCGTACGCGAGGCTCGGGCTCTGGCCGATCAGGGGTTTCGCAACATCCTGCTCGTCGCCGGGGAACATCCGAAATTTGTTTCCGGCAGCTACATGGCCGACTGCGTTGCGGCGCTGCGCGAGATCATCCCCTCCATCTCACTCGAGGTCGGCCCGATGGAGACGGAGGAATACCAACCACTCGTCGAGGCCGGGGCTGAGGGGCTGGTCGTCTATCAGGAAACCTACCACCGGGAGGTCTACGCCGACATGCACACCTCCGGGCCAAAGCGCAACTTCAACTGGCGGCTCGAGACCCCGGAACGCGCCCACGAAGCTGGCTTCCGGCGGCTTGGCATCGGGGCGCTTTACGGCCTGAGCGATTGGCGGCGTGAAACAATCTGCCTCGCCGCTCATGCGCAGTACCTGCTACGGCACTGCTGGAAATCCCAACTCACCGTCTCACTGCCGAGGCTCAGGCCCTGCGCCGGGGAATTCGAACCGCTGACTCAATTCAACGACCGCGCCCTGGTGCAAACCATCTGCGCGTTGCGGTTGTTCCTGCCCGACCTCGGAATCGTCCTGTCCACCCGCGAGCCGGCAACCCTCCGCGACCGGCTTATCCCGATGGGCATCACCACCATGAGCGCCGGCAGCCACACCGAGCCGGGCGGCTACACCGGAGCCGGTAATGACAACCTCCACTACACCGAACGGGGAAACATCCGCGAGTTGGCCGGGAACGCCAGCGAATGGACGCCACCGGCCGATCGCAGCACCAACGCCACCGGCCAATTCGACATCGCCGACGAGCGCCCGCCGGAAACCGTTGCCGAGACGATCAGCCGGCTCGGCTACGAACCGGTCTGGAAAGATTGGGACGCCGCCATCCTCTCCAACTGACCGGGCGAAAAACAGTCAGCCGAAACGAAACACGAGCAACTCCCCGGTTGCCTCAGTGACCTTAAACGGCTCAGCGATCCGCAGGCCGTCCACCCAAAACAGCCGCCCATCTTCTGACTCTCCGATGATGCGCCAATGGCGTTCCTCCCGTGGCACTTTTTGGTTTACGAACAAGTCCTGAAGCTTCGCGGTGCCGGTTTGGCCGATGGGTTTAAAACGATCGCCCGGCTGCCAGTGTCGCAGGGTGATCGCTTGGCCAAGCGCCTTGGCATCGAACACCTCACCGCTCTCCAACTGGCCAAGCTCATTCCACTTGGCCAAGCCGCCAGGCATTCGTTCCCACGAAAAAGTGCGACTACCGAACTCTGCCTCACCCGCTTGGCCAAGCAGCGACACCTCGCAGGATGCGATGGAGAAAACCGGCTCCGCCGCTGGCATCGCCCACTCGACAACACCCGACTCGTTCCGTTGCAAACGTTTTCCGGGAGCCACCTCAATCGCTTGGCCAAGCCGGGTGCGGAGCGCTTCGACCAGATTAAATGACGGCTCGACGCTCAGCCCGAACAATTGCCGTTGCACCACCTGCCGCTGCACCGCCACCGGCAACGCCTCGAACCCGTCTTCCGCTTGGTCAAGCCACCGCGCCGCCAGCGCGTCGATGCAATTCGCATCGTCTCCGGCAAGCTGCATGGCCTTGGCCACCTGGCGATGCAACGAAGGGCCAAACTGCTCAACCAAGTTTGGCAGCAATTGATGCCGGATTTTGTTTCGCAAAAAACGGGTGTCCGCATTGGAGTCGTCCTCGCGATAGTTGACACCGACCTCTCCGGCGTACGCCTCGATCTCACTGCGGCGCGTCTCGATCATCGGCCGTAAAAGTGTGATACCGGAATCAACCGGTGACGGCGCCAGCATCGTCATCCCTGCGAGTCCCCGCGAACCCGCACCGCGGGCCAGACGAAGGAAAAAAGTCTCCACCTGATCATCGGCATGATGCGCCAACACGACTTGGGCCGCACCCAGGCGCTTGGCCAAGCGGGCGAAATACGCGTGGCGCAACTCGCGCGCAGCCGCCTCCAACCCGCCGCCTGATTCGTCGGCAAACGCACGGGCATCCCCGGTTCCCAACTCAAACGGTAAGCCGCGGGAATTGGCCGCCTGCTCCACAAACGCTGCATCAGCATCACTCTGTTCACCGCGGAGTTGATGGTTGAAATGAGCGACGACCAAGCGGTCGCGCAGCGACAGTCCGGGTTGCATCAGCACGTCGAGAAGCACCATTGAGTCGATGCCACCCGATACGGCGACCACGATCTTGGATGTTCCCGGGAAGAGATTTTTTGTCCGGGCCAGCTCGCTTATTTTTACCGCGAGCAGTTGCATGGGTTAGCGACGCCCGGCCGGCTCGGGAACCGGTTTCTGGGCGCGAAGCACCAGCAGCCAATCCCCGGAATCCGGCGCGGGAAACTCGAGGGCGGAGCCGCGTAATACGGCAAGCACCTCCGGTTTTTCTCCGGTACGCGGGTTGATCCATGCCGCCAAAAGCGGAGCCGGCAGCTTGGCTACATTGATCTTGAGGCGCGCCTCAACCGGGGTGTAAACGACGACCAAACTCCCATCCGCCGTGCTTGATGCAGCGACGAATTCAGCCAGTTTCTCGTCACCCGGTTGCTCCGCAAGAATGGACGGATCGGGCCGCAGTTTGTGAAAGTCTATTGACTGAAACGAATCAGTCAGGTGGACAATTTGCTCGCCACCTTCGTAGGTCACGGCCTCCCTCCAGTCGGGCGGTGTGCCGGCACCGGGATGCCCAGGGGTCAGGCTATCCCCATCGTTCCAACCCCAGACACCCGCCACACCGTAGCTTACGCCGGCAGTGGGCACGCTCAACAGGCTCCAGTACAGGGCGCGGCGAACGTGGTTCGAGGAGATGGGTACATTTTTGCTGTAGCTTGGCTGCCACTCGTAGGCGGGTTCGAGATTTACGATTGGGCGATGAGGCAGCTTACTCCAATCACGACTCGGTGGCCCGTGATGAATCCAGTTGTTGGTGGCATCATCTACATCGTGGCCGCTTTGGTACCCGATCGCGGTCAGCCATTTTTCATCACGAAACGAATCGAACACCCAGCTTTTGCCTTTCGGGTGAATGAAAACCGGTGCTTTTGGTCGATCCCCGAAAATGCCCTGCCCGATTTTTTTCCAACGGGCGGCACGGTCGCCGGTGTAATCCCCGTCGCCGGCAAGTATCCACGCGCCGCACACCCCTCCCCAGCGGGCTGCCATGTAACGCCCCAGCAATATCGCCTGATCATCCGGCAGGGAGTGAACCGGGTTGGCCTCTCCGTCGATCGCCCAAAAAAGAACCGGCACACTCACCAACCCGGCACGATTGATCATCTCCACACGCTGATCGAGCCGCTTGAAGTAGTCCGGGTTAATGCTGATTTTTTCGCCGCCGGTGAACGGTTTTTCTCCGTTGGCATCACCGTCCGGCGCACCGCGCCAGTGGGTCGCCACCCATTGTACGGCGGTGAAACCCTGACTCGCCCTCACTTCGAGATAATCTTTCCAGTCCAGCTCACTTGACTTGAGCGGCCCGTTCCATGCCGTGTCGGCCATCCAGAAGAACGGCGTTTCGTTGTCGTGCATGAAATGGGTTCGGGCACGTGCCACGCGGATGGGGCCATTGCTCGTCAACGCCGAATCTCCGGTCGGGGCCGTGCAAAGAAAATCACCCTCGAGGTTGTGCAACCCTCGGTTCTCCTCATCGGAGCAACTGATCTTGAAAGTCCATTTGCCGACCATGTCCGGCATGAAACGAATCTTCCAATCGTCGCCGCCGTCCCAGAATCCATCGACCGTCACCGGTTCACCCACCGGAGGTGTGAACTCGGCCTTGAGTTGCACGTCCTGCACCGGATTATCGTACGGTTTGAGGCTGACCAACTCGCCCTGAAAACGGGACCACTTGGGAATCAGAGTCAGATTTTCCTGGGCAACAGCCGACACGGTTGCGCCAACAAAACCCAACAGGACAGCCAAGCCGGACGCCCGGAGCATCAAAGTTTGTCTGATTGAAAAAGGCATAAACGGAGCGATCAGGAACCGGCGGGGGAACATGTCAGAAATATTACCAAAGCGCAAATTGGATTCATGACTTGGTTTTCGGATTCCATTTTTGCTTTTCGAGCCTTAAACCCCTCCAACATTCTTATGAACTGCTGGGGTTGTAACGGCTGCACCAACCAGCCAGCCCCACCTGCAGACCTGACCTGCTCCTTTGCTTCGTTGTCCTTACTTGCCGCGATAACCACCACAGGAGTCTGTTCGTGTCCGGGAATTAACTTTACTTGCGTGATGAAATTGGCTGCCTCTAGTTCCAATAATGGTTGCTCAACAATAATTAAATCGGCTTGGTTCGATTCCAAAAAGCTCAGGCCTTGCTTGTCGCTTTCTGCCACAACAACTTGATTTCCCATAGCAGCGACCGTTGCCTTCAAAAACTTTCTCAGCGACGGCGAAGAGTGTACTACTATGACTGACAATTCCATAAAAACAGCATCCACAAGCTCAGGCCCACTCTCGGATGACGTATTAACAAGCGCAAGCTATGAATGTTTAATGATCTGGCTTAGCAATGAGCGTATTTTTTTCACTAAAATCAGATTGATGGGAATTTCATCATTTTTCGTCACTTGCGTCTCGGACAAGGTTACTTCAGTATATTCGCCTTTAAATGAGCCGTTTTTCTGTTTTTATTATTCTAT
>JAPPPH010000059.1 GCA_028817635.1 Verrucomicrobiales bacterium
AGCGTATGTTGGAGGTCTGGGGGAGATCGAACACGGGAAAGTTGGCATTCATCAAGCGCTATCCGTTTACCGGCTTTAGTGGCGGCTTGGGACCGAAGTTACGGGAGGGGGACGGGCAGATTCCGGAAGGGGTTTATGCGATCGAGTACCTCAACCCGAACAGCCAGTTTCACCTGTCAATGAAGCTGAATTATCCCAACGCGTTCGACAAGGCCAAGGGGCGGGAGGATGGACGCGACCGGCTGGGGTTCGATATTTTTATTCACGGCGGCTCGGCCACGATCGGCTGCATCCCAATCGGCGACGCCGGGATTGAGGAGGTGTTCCTGATGGTGTCCGAGGTGGGTAAGGAACAGGTCACGGCGATCGTCTCGCCCTACGACATGCGGCAGAAAACCAAGCCGGTTGAGATCGCTGAAATTGATTGGGAACAGGAGCTTTACGACAATATCCGTGCCGAATTCATCCGATTGTTTGGAATGAAAACAGAGTAATCACGGTTTGACGTTCCGGGTTGGGAGGGGGATGATTCGCGCGTCCAAGGAGATTTGAAAATGCTGGAAAACAAGAGTGATCGACGCCGTTTTCTTAAGGCGACCGGGGTGACGCTGGCGTTGCCGATGCTCGAGTCGATACCCGCGTTGGGTGCTGCGTCCGGTGGGGCCAAGGCCAAGCACTTGGTTTGCGTTGGTGGTTATCTCGGGTTTCATCAGGAGGCCATTTACCCGAAGGAAACCGGGCGTGGCTACACGATGTCGCAGACGCTTCAGCCCTTGGCAGGGCACCGCGACGATTTCACGATTTTCTCCGGGCTGGATCACCGGGCCAAGCACGGCCATGGCGAGTGGGCGAACTATCTTTGTGGGCAAAAGGTGGGCAAGGTGTCGCTGGATCAGATTGTTGCGCGAGCGCTTGGCCAATCGACGCGTTTCGAGTCGATCCAACTCACGGCTGGCCAAGCGAGCCGGCACATGAGCTACAATCATGACGGGGTGGCGCTGCCGATGATCCAGCGCCCATCCGTTTTTTATAACAAACTGTTCGCCTCGGCGGCGGATCGGGCACACACGGAGTACCTGCTCAAGAGCGGCCGCAGTTCACTTGATCTGGTGCGGGACGAGGCCAAGCGGCTGCAGGGCAGGGTATCCGCCCGCGACCGCGATAAGTTGAACGAATATTTCGGTTCCGTGCGCGAGGTGGAAAAACGGATGACCCGCCAGTTGAACGGGATCGACCTGCCGCTACCGAGGACGGACTACAAGTTGCCGGGCTACGACCCGATCGCGCCCAACCTGATGATCGAGGCGGAGCAGTTGATGTACGACCTGATGGTGCTGGCGCTGGAGACGGACTCGACGCGGGTGATGACGATGTTCCTCGCCGGGTTGGGGCAGGTTTTCACGATCGATGGCGAGACATTACAGGCTGGCTACCACGCGTTGTCGCACCATGGCAACGACGAGGAGAAAATTCAGGATCTCGTCCGCGTGGAGGTGGAGCACATGAAGTGCCTCGAGAATTTCATCTCGCAACTCAAGTCCAAGACCGACGCCGAGGGGCGGCCGTTGCTGGACAGCACAATCGTGATGATGGGCACCGGCATGGGCAACGCGAGTGCTCACACGAACAACGATCTGCCGACCGTAGTGGCCGGCGGCGGTTTCCGGCATGGAAGCCATGTCGCGGTGGATCCGAAGTCGGACGGGGCGCCGCTGCTGGGCGACCTTTACATTACGCTGATGCAGCAGTTGGGCATGGAGGTGGATCGATTCTCCAACGCCAAGCGCAACCTGAACCACCTGTTCGCCTAGTCGCCATGACCGGCGGTGGTTCTCGGTTGCTGTTTGTTTTTTTTGGCAGCGCACTTTTGGGTGTGACACAGGGAGTTGAGCCGCCCCCCAAGGCGCCTGCTGATTTTCTCAACTCATACTGCCTCGAGTGCCACGACCGGGACACTGGCAAGGGTGGTGTGGTGCTGGATTTCTCTGAGATTGATTGGAGCCGTGCGTCGGTGCGTGATCATTGGGAGCGTGTCATGAATGTGTTGGCAGCGGGAGCTATGCCGCCCGCAAAAAAGCCACAACCGTTCGACGTCGAGCGCGAGTCGATGGTCGCCTGGTTGGACGCACAGTTGGTCCGCCACTCACCGGTGGGGGGCACGGTCGTGCGCCGGCTCAACCGGGCCGAATATCGCAACAGCATTCGCTCCATCTTCGGCATCCCGTTCGAGTTGCCGGACAGTTTTCCGCCGGATGTCGAGCAGCATGGGTTCGATAACATCGGCGAGTCGCTCATCCTGTCGCCACCGTTGCTTGAGGCCTACGCGGCCACGGCCGCAGCTGTGGCCGATCAGATCATCCTGCCAAACCGTCGCTTGGCCAAGCGCGAGATCGTGGTGGTCGAGCCGGGAGACATGGCGATCAGTTACTCCGCGAGCAGCATTCGAGATGGGGCCATGCGGCTGGTGACCAAGCACGACCCGGTGATGCGCAGTTGCACTTGGCCAAGCAAGTTCGAGGTACACACCTCCGGCACGTACCGGGTGAAGTTGAGCCTCTCGGCGTTTAAGCCGGCCGACGATCAGCCGATGCGGCTGGAATTGCGGGCCAAACCGGTTTCGCAGAGCGATGAAGTAAAGGTCCCAAGCCTGCGCCTGCTGCACTCGGTTGAGGTGTCCCGACAATCACCGGCGGAATTTGAGTTCGAGGCCGAGTTGCACAAGGGCGATACGATCGTTTTCTACTATGCAAACGCGCCACTCGACGGCGATCGCGGCGACAAACCGGCTTACGAGCAGATGCTCCGCGCGAAGTTCAAGGCCAAGCCGCGCCTGCTCGCTGCTTGGCAGCAGGTGAAACTGGGCAACCCAGTTCGTGGCGGCATAGGTTGGCGGCGCATCAAAAAACATCTGGCCCGTGAAGATCTCGACCTGTCGCGGGCGACAATGGATCACCCCGACACAGAAAAGCTCATCAAGAAAATGCTCGAGGATCCGGTGCTCTACATCGACACGATCTCGTACGAACACTTCGAGGACGGACCGGGACTGGACATTCATCGCACCACCATCGAGGGACCGTTCAAGGTCATCGAAAGTCCGGCGGACAAGCGTCGTCGCGAGATGCAGGTCAAACTCATCGGAGACCGGGGCGGTCGCAGCGCGGAGGCGCACGCCCGTGAGGTGCTGCGCCGGTTGCTGGGGCGTGTGAACCGAAAGCCGCCGACTGACCGTGACGTCGAAGCCTACTGGCTGTTGATGCGCGAGCACCTTGGCCAAGGTCACACATTCAACGAGGGTATTCATCTGGCTATCCGCACGATGCTCATCTCGCCGCAGTTCCTCTACCGGGCACTCGAGCCGGGCGAGCTGGATGCACACGACCTAGCGAGCCGCTTGGCCTATTTCTTGACCAGCGCTCCGCCGGACGACGAGCTGTTGGCCAAAGCGCGTTCCGGCGCATTGTTGCAGCCGGGTGAACTTCGAAAGCAGGCCAAGCGCATGCTGGACGGCAAGTCATCTGCGGCGTTGATGGAGCACTTCGTGGGGCAATGGCTCGACACACGCAAATTGGAACACCTCATGCCGGACTCTCGGCTGGCGCTTGGCCAAGCGGAGCTGCAGTTGGCCAAGCGCGAGTCGGAACAATTCTTCGCAACCATGCTCAGGGAAAATCGGCCATTGACCGACTTCATCGACCCCGACTTCACCATTACCACTGCCGCCATCGCCGAGAAGGTTTACGGGATTGATGAAGGTCTAAAGGATACGGACGCACTTCAGCGGGTGGCATTGCCGCGTGGCGGCCGATACGGGGGGCTGCTTGGCCAAGCGGCCGTGCTGGCAGCCACCGCCAACGGCGTCCACACCCAACCGGTGGTCCGCGGGGTTTGGGTGTTGGAAAATATTTTGGGTGCTCCGCCGCCGCCGCCGCCGGATTCCGTTCCGGCGATTACGCCCGACACGACCGGGACGAAAACCGTTCGGGAGCAACTTGATGCCCATACCGCGGACTCCACTTGCAACGTGTGCCATAAGAAAATCGACCCGATCGGGTTGGCGCTTGAGAACTTTGATCCGGTGGGCCGCTGGCGAGAACACTATCCGGTTTTCAAAAAAAACGAAAAAGGCCAGCGGGTGGTGGAGCCGGGGCGCGGTATCGATCCGGTTGGGACACTGCCGGACGGAACAAAAATCAGTGGCATCCTTGACCTTAAAAAATGGGTTGTCGCCAACATCGACGAATTTTCCAAGTGCCTCGCGGAGAAGCTTTTGATGTACGCCACCGGCCGGCCGTTGAGCTACGTCGAGCGCCGGGAAATTGCCGAATTAGTCCGGGAAAACAAGCTGAAGCAAAACCGGTTCGGCGACCTCTTTTTCTCACTGATCGACAGTCAGGCGTTTCGCACTAAATAAAGAACGTACGTCGAATAAATCGCTATGAATCGAGTCAAGATGACCTTGATTTTGTGTGTGGTTGCAGGCATTTTTTCGCCAGATTTTTCGCTTTGGGAGTTCTTTGTGTTAATTTGTCCATGAAGTTTTTTGCTAAACGATTTTGTTTTTTGTTGCCCGTGGCTGCGATGGTCTCGCTTGGCCAAGCGCAGGCGGATGAGGTGCGGTTCGGGATCGATGTACGTCCGATCCTGTCCCATAATTGTGTGCAATGCCACGGGCCGGACGAGGAACATCGCAAAGCCGACCTGCGGTTGGACACACGCGAGGGGTTGTTCGGCGGTGAGGGAGAGGATCGCATCGTCGTGCCGGGCAAGCCGGGGGAGAGTCTGCTTTTCCAGCGCATCACGGCGCATGACAAGGACGACCTGATGCCGCCGCCGGAGAGTAAACTCGAAATGTCCACTGAGGAGATTGCGTTTATTGAACGGTGGATCACACAGGGAGCCGATTGGGAAGATCATTGGGCATTCGTGACACCGAAGACGCCCAACCTACCCAAGGTGCAGCAAAAAAGCTGGCCGAAGAATTCGATCGATTTTTACACGTTGGCGAAAATGGAACAGCAGGGGCTGAAGCCGTCGAAGGAGGCGGATCGTCGCACGTTAATCCGCCGTGTGTGCTTCGACCTGACCGGCCTGCCGCCATCCCCGGAGGAGGTGGAGCGGTTCGTGAACGACCCTGACCCGAACGCCTACGAAAAACTCGTCGACTCATTGCTGGCCAGTGAGCGATACGGGGAGCGGATGACGTTGGCGTGGATGGATGCCGCGCGGTACGGCGACTCCAGCGTGTACCACGACGATGGGGTGCGTTTCATGTGGCCGTGGCGCGACTGGACGATCGATGCCTACAACGACAACAAGCGATTCGATGATTTCACCATCGAGCAACTGGCAGGGGATCAGCTGGAAAATGCCACGCTCGCGCAGAAGGTGGCATCCGGTTTCAACCGCAACCATGGCACGACCGACGAGGGCGGGGCGATCGATGAGGAGTACCGGGTGGAGTACAACGTCGACCGGGTCAAGACGACCTCCAATGTCTGGCTTGGTCTGACGATGGAATGCGCGCAGTGCCACGACCACAAGTACGATCCGATTTCGCAGAAGGAGTACTATCAGTTTTACGCCTACTTCAACATCAACTCGGACAAGGGCATGCAGACGCGCAACGGCAACTCCGCGCCGATGATCAAGGTGCCGACCATGATGCAAAACCGGGAACTGGAGAATCGCCGTGCGGCAGTGGAGCAGGCCAAGGCGGAGCGGGCCAAGGCCAAGCCGACACTGAAGGAGATGGACGAATGGATTGCCGACAATCGCGTGGATGAGGTGCCGCACCCGCCGGCGCTTGGCGGTTGGCAGTTCCTTGGTAGCTTCGGCGCGAAGGATAGCAACGAGGCGTTCAACAAGGATTATGGCCCGGAAAAAGGGGTCGATTTGAAAAAGGAACACGGCGGCAAAAAGTGGGAGGCCCGCAAATACGAGGACGGCAAAGTGCACACCATCGGGCTGCCGGAGAAGAGCGCATCCTATTTTTATCGCACGGTGAATTCGCCGACGGCTCAGACGGTGGGCGTGTCACTGGGCAGCGACGACGGCATCAAGGTGTTCCTCAACGGCAAACAAATCCTGGCCAATAACGCCAACCGAGGCCCAGCCGCCGATCAGGAGAAAGCAGAACTGAAACTGGCCAAGGGCGAAAACCACCTGTTGATCAAGATCGTGAACAATGGCGGCCAGGGTGGTATGTATTTCAAACTCGGCGGGTCGAGCCTGCCGCAGGAGGTACTGGCCAACCTCGGACAGGATGTCCTGACCCCGGAGCACTTGGCCAAGCTGCGTGAGTATTACGAGAAATCCGTCTGGCCCGTGGCCAAGCAGCTCGACGAGAAAATCAAGGCCGCCGAGAAATCGGTCAACGACTACAATAACGGCATCGTCACCGTGATGACGATGGGCGACTTGGCCAAGCCGCGCAAAACCTACGTGCTCAACCGCGGCCACTACGCCTCGCCGATCAAGGATGAAGAGATTTTTCCGAACGTACCCAAGGTGCTACCATCTCTGCCCGAAGATGCTCCGCAAAAGCGGCTCAGCTTGGCCAAGTGGCTCACCGACGACGATCATCCGCTGACTTCCCGCGTGGCGGTGAATCGATACTGGGCGATGCTGTTCGGATCCGGGTTGGTCAGCACCGTGGCTGACTTCGGCA
>JAPPPH010000289.1 GCA_028817635.1 Verrucomicrobiales bacterium
CGGTTTATTTTTGTCGAAAAAGAGGAGGGCGATCTCGTTTTGCGTCGTGGGTTCAAAATCTCCCCCGGTGAAAAGTTGGTCATTGTGGAGGACGTCGTCACCAAGGGGGGGCGAGTGGCGGAAACCATCGCCATCGCACGAGAACATCAGGCCGAGGTGTGCGCGGTTGGCGTCGTTGTGGATCGCTCGAATGGCACGGTTGATGTGGGCGCTTCAATGGAATGCCTCCTTCCGATGGAGGTCGAGACATTCGCCCCGGATAATCTTCCCGAAGATTTGCAGGCCATCCCCGCCATCAAGCCGGGGAGTTGAGGGCTAATTCCTCAGGTCGAGAAAGATCAGGTTGCCGCCCTTTTTCTTGATCCCATCACGAACGAGAAGCTTGCCGTCGACGTAGGCCGGCATACACCAGTTGATGCCGCAGGCTTGTGTCCGGCCAAGTTCCTTGAAGCCCTTGGGGGAAGCCGCGAACAGGCAAAGTTCCCCACCGCTGCTCAGGGAGAGAATGTTCTCGCCCATGACGATGAATGCCGCCATCGCGCGTTTGGGGTCTGGGAAGGAGAGACTGTCTTCGCTCCAGGCAGTTTTCCCGGTGGCGATGTCAACGCAGACTAACATGGCAGGATCGCCGAGTCCGTAGTAGTGCCCTCCCACCCGCACTCCGTGGCTGATGTTGGGTTGGGCCTCGATATTTTTCCAAACGACAGTTGCGGCAAGTTCGTCGCCTTTTTTTGTGACTCGGATTCCCTGTAGACCCACTTGGTGCGATCCGGCGACAACAGTGTCCTTGTGCGCCAGAGGCGCGGCAACATGGCGGCCGTAGTCGGTTTTCATCGGAATTTTCCACAACTCAGCTCCGTTGCGGACATCCACCCCGACAACGCCTTCGACGAAAAAACAGACAAATTGTTGCCGCCCGGCGAGTACCGTGGGGAAGGGTGGGGCGTACCCCGGTTCGTAATTCAACGCGTTCCAGACAACTTTGCCGTTGGTGCGGTTCAGGCAAACTATGCCGCTCCCTTTGCCGCCCACCGTGGCATACACCATGCCTCCAACGACAAGCGGAGCATTGGTGAAGCCGTGTCGTCGCGCCCCCGGGACTCGGCCTTTTTCTCCCACGAATTTCATACCCAGTTTGGCATAGTCAATTTCCCACTCGATGTTGCCGGTCTTTGCGTCGAGGCAATGGAGGGTGCCGCGGCTGCACTGGGCGAATACCTGTCCGTTGTCGACGACCGGCGTGCAGCGTGGCCCGCGCGGCCCCTGGCCATCCTCGAACACCGGGGCCAACTCGGTGGCCCATTGTTCGGAGCCGTCTGTAATGGAAAGAGCGACCATCGCTTCATTTCCGTTGCGGTTTTCAAACAGAAAAACCGAGCCGCCAGCCGCTACCGGTGAGGCCAAGCCTTCTCCGGATTTAATCTTCCAAAGTGTTTTGGGTTGGTCTGGCAGGGTTGTTAAAACCAAGCCCTTGGTTGGGAGAACTCCGTCACGTGTTGGGCCACGCCATTGCGGCCAATCAGTGGCTTCAAGGATCAGCGCTTGGCCAAGCGCGAGAGTGCATATAATGTTTCGAAAATGCATCGAGGGAGGAATTCAGTCTTTCAGCGGCGGTGCGTCAAGCGATAACGTCCCTCCGGGCGCTTGGCCAAGTGGAATGAATCGGGAAAAACTCAACAGTAATTTGCTTCTGCTGCTCACCAGCACGATATGGGGATTCGGTTTTGTTGCGCAGGAATTAGGAGGAGAACACCTTGGTCCGAATGCGTTTAACGGTACCCGTTACACGCTGGGTGCGATTTGCCTGACGGCGATACTTTTCATCTGGCACAAGGGAAAGTCGCTGGATGGATTTCGCTCGAAGGATTGGATTAAGGCGAGTTTGAGTGCGGGTGTTTTCTTGTTCTTGGGCTCGCTTCTGCAACAGGCGGGAATAACTGACGAAGGAACTGGAGCGGGGAAGGCGGGTTTTATCACCGGACTCTATGTTGTCATCGTGCCGACATTCGGCTTGTTGATCGGGCAGCGTACGAATTTTCAAACATGGAGCGGAGTCGTGCTCGCTACGGTCGGTCTGTGGTTGTTGAGTTTCAAGCAAACCGACTCTCAGTGGGCGATTGGGCACGGTGATCTGCTCGTGTTGTTTGGTGCGTTTTGTTGGGCTGGGCATGTATTGGTGATCGACCGGTTTACCAATCGCGTTTCCTCACTCCACCTTGCACTTGGGCAGGTGACGGTTTGCGCTGGGTTGAGCTGGATCGTCGCCGGGTTTACGGAGAGCCCCGGTTTTGAAGATTACCGTGCGGCATTTTTTCCGGCACTTTATCTTGGGGTGATGTCTATCGCGATCGCGTTTACGCTGCAAATCATTGGGCAGCGAAAGGCGAATCCGACTCATGCTTCGATTATTTTTGCGATGGAGGCCGTGGTCGGAGTGATTGCCGGATGGTTGATCTTGAAGGAACAACTTTCCCCACGTGAGTTGATTGGCTGCCTGATGATGTTTTGCGGGATGCTTATCTCGCAAGTTCCGATCCGGTACATTCGCCTCGGGCTAACGAGGCGCGCGCGGGATTTGCAGGATTAAACTGCGGGAGCGATCGAGAGCAACTCGTCCCTGACCAGATCGCGCGCCTTGTCGATCGGGTCGGCACTGACGGCAATGGCGCCCCAGTCGCCATGGTGTTGGACGACGCGCATGCTGCGAATATGGAGATCAGCGTCACGCAAACGCTGGGCTAAGTGGGCGATGGCGCCGGTTTCATCGGCGACTCTTACGAGCGTGGTGTCTTCTTCGATGGGGTTCCAACCGGCGTCGTTCAGGACGTGCAGCGCCCGTTGGTACTGATCAACAACGAGTGTGATCACTCCAATGTCGTCGATTTTCTTGGCATCCAGTGTCTCGATATTGATTTCGTTTCCGGCAAGGGCAGAGGCAAGGTCGGCTGTCAGGCCGTGGTAATCCTTCGTGATGATGGTAATTTGCTTCATAGGCTTGAGAGGTTGTTGTAAGTGTGAACCCGTTTTCGAGCCTTGTCCAGTACCATTCTTCGGTAGCGCGGTGGCGACAAATCTCTTTGCTTCGGAAGCCCCTCAAGTAAGAATTCCGGAGTGAATTTTCGGCGGAATGGAACGCTCTTACTCCTGTTCGCCCTGATGACGGCGGGTGGCATGCGCTTGGCCAAGGGGTTGGAGTGGGAGAATGGTGCAGGTTATCGCTTGGCCAGTTTGCCGGTGCCGACGCAAGGTAAGGTGGGATTCACCTCTTTGCCGATTGAGCGGCTGGGTATTCAGTTTACCAATCGTGTTTCAAAGTTGTCTCTGGCCAAGCGCTCGAATCTGACCAACGGCTCGGGTGTGGCGTTGGGAGATGTGAATGGCGATGGGTTGTGTGATATCTACTTTTGTCGATTGGAAGGGGACAATCAACTTTACCTTAATCAAGGCAACTTGCGGTTTCAGTTGGCCCCGGAGGAAAACGGGGCTGCGGCGAGTGGTTATCTGACCCGCGGTGCCGTGTTTGCGGATCTCGATGGCGACAACGATCTCGACTTGGTGCTGACCACATTCCGTAAAGGAACACTTTGTCTGAACAATGACGGGACCGGAAAGTTCACGGACGTGACAACTGCTGTCGGACTGGAAAGCAAGACCTCGGGCACGTCGATGGCACTGGGGGATGTCGATGGAGACGGGGATCTCGATTTGTACGTGGCCAACTTCGGGGAGTTGGCACTTCTCCGTGATGGAGGATCGTACGCGATTCGCAAGGTAGGTGGAAGAACAGTCGTAACCGGGTTGCACGCGAAGCGGTTGAAAATCATTAACGGGAAGGTCATCGAATTTGGGGAGGCGGATGCGTTCTACCTGAACAAGGGCAACGGTAAATTTCAGCGTGTACCATGGCAGGCTCAGCGGTTTCGTGATCGTGGCGGCGTCCCGATACCGGAACCGATCGACTTCGGACTGAGTGTTCAGATTCGCGATGTAAACGCCGATGGGCACCCCGATATCTACGTCTGCAACGATTTTCAAACCCCGGACCGGTTTTGGTTAAACGACGGGACAGGGAAGTTTCAAGAGGCCGGACCGTCTGCGATCCGCTCGGTCTCATATGCCTCGATGGGAGTGGATTTTGCAGATATCGATCGTGATGGACATACGGATTTCTTCGTGACGGAAATGCTCAGTCGCACGCCGTTTTCTCGTTTACTCAAGACCAGTCCAAACACGCCTGAACCGCCTCAACCCGGCGCGCCGCTGGATCGGTTGCAGGTGGCCCGGAACACACTATTTTGGAATCGCGGCGATGAAACGTTTGCGGAGGTTGGGCGATACGCAGGGGTGGAGGCGACGGATTGGTCTTGGCAGCCGGTTTTCATGGATGTTGATCTCGACGGCTTTGAAGATTTGTTGGTGGCGAACGGACAATTGCACGATGTCAACGACCGCGATGCGATCGCCCGTTTTTCCCGCTTATCCAAGGCCAAGCGTAGCCAGTTTGGACCACTTGCTTTTCCTCCGTTTCAATCGGCGAACGTCGCATATCGAAATCTTGGTAACTTCAGCTTCGCCGAGATGGGGCAGGCTTGGGGGTTTAACTCTCCACAAATGTCCCACGGGATCGCTGCGGGTGATCTCGATAACGACGGTGATCTTGATTTGGTCATCAACTGCCTCAACCAACCGGCCTTGGTTTACCGCAATGATGTCATCGCGCCGCGCTTGGCCGTGAGATTGCGTGGCTTGGCCCCGAACACACGCGGAATAGGTGCCCGTATCACGGTAGCCGTCGGCAATATACGGCAGACACAGGAGATGATCGCGGGGGGGCGATACCTTTCAGGCGATGATCCTGTGAGGATGTTTGCAATCAGTACCGATGCGGTGAACCGGTCGATTGAGGTCGCTTGGCCAAGCGGCAAACATTCGTACATCAGCAATCCGGAGCCCAACCATATCTATGAAGTGATTGAGCCAAGCGGGGCAGCTACGGAAGAGCGCTTGGCCAAGACGAAAGAAACCGAACCGTTTTTTGAAGATGCCAGTCGATTGCTTAATCATGTCCATTCAGAAAACGCCTACGACGATACGGCTTTGCAACCGCTTTTGACGCGCCGCCTTGATCGTTCCGGCCCGGGGGTGGCGTGGTTTGATTTCGACGGGGACGGAGATGAGGATTTGATGATCGGTGCCGGATCCGGGTCGGCCGTCGCCGTCTATCAAAATCTTGGCGATGGGCGCTTTGGTCGATTGGTTTCTGCGGCCGGCGTGAAAGTGCCGGGAGATGTTACGGCAATCACCGGATGGGTGAGCCCAGCCGGTATTCGGCAATGGGTCGCGGCTATTTCAAACTACGAGACACCGCAGCGAGACGCTCAAATGAGATCTTATCGTAAGAGCATCGGGCTTGGGGTGAGCAGTAAATCGTTGGGTGAAACCATGCCCGGCCCGATTGCAGTCGCCGACGTGGATCTCGATGGTGATTTGGATGTTTTTGTCGGTGGTCGTTCGGTCACGGGGCATTATCCTCAGGCCAGTTTGTCGTCGCTGCTGTTGGCCAACGGTCGAAGCCTCGACCGGGCAGAGAGTGCATTGAGCAACTCGTTGGGAGTCGTCAATGGTGCGGTTTTTAGTGATCTCGATACGGATGGATTTCCCGAACTGATTGTGGCGACGGAGTGGGGACCTGTTCGTATTTTCAAAAACCACGAAGGGCAGTTCAGCGAGATGACGGATGCGCTTGGCTTGGCAGGGTTGACGGGGCTTTGGCAGGGAGTGGCTACAGGAGATTTTAACGGCGACGGCTTGACGGATATCGTCGCAACAAACTGGGGGCTGAATTCCGCGCTCAGGCCGAATGCCCTCAATCCGCCTCGGCTGTATTTCAATTATTCAGAGTCAAGTATCCCGACTGCATTGTTGTTGGGTGTCTGGGATGATGCTTTGGCTGGTTATCTGCCCACACGAGATTTGGTGACTTTATTCAAGGGCTATTCTGGGTTACGCGGGGTGTTTCAGACACACCGCGAATTTGCTTCCTCGGGTGTCCTCAAGTTGGCTGATTACCATCCCGCCCCACCGAAATCGGTCACGGCGGTCCTGTTGCAGTCCGTCGTGTTTATTAATCGTAAAGAAGGGTTCGAGGCCAAGCCGTTGCATCCGGAGGCCCAATTGGCGCCCGCGTTCGGTGTGTCTGTTGGCGATCTCGATGGGGACGGCATCGACGACCTGTTTTTGGCTCAAAATTTTTCAGCTTTCCCGACTAATGCCGACCGATTGGACGCGGGGCGGGGCCTTTGGTTACGCGGCACGGGAAACGCTAATTTTTCCCCGGTCAAGGGGCAGGAGGCAGGGGTTACTATTTACGGCGATCAACGTGCCAGTGCGCTGGCTGATTATGATGCCGATGGGCGCCTTGATCTCATTGTGACTCAAAGCGGTGGGGCGACCCGATTGTACCGTAACAATAATGCTAAGCCGGGATTGCGGGTGCGGTTGGCAGGGGTGAAAGCCAATCCTGATGCGGTTGGCTCGGCGGCACGATTGATTTTTGGCCAGGCACCAAACGTGACAATTGGCACTTGGAGAGAATGGCAGATGGGTAGCGGCTACGGTTCCTCGGATGGCTTTGTTAAGGTGCTGGCA
>JAPPPH010000406.1 GCA_028817635.1 Verrucomicrobiales bacterium
GACGTACGCTTTCGATCGCACGGAGTTTTGGCGGGCGATTCCCGCGTGGCGCGACGTCGATGCGGAGACGTTCGGCGACTTCCGCTGGCAGCAGCGCAACTCGGTGACGTCCATTCAGGGGATTCAGGACGCGCTGCAGGAACTGGCCACACCGGCGTTGATCGCCGATATCGAGGCCGGCCTGCTCAAGACGCCGATGAACGTGCGTCTCACCCCGTACATTTTTTCACGCATTCACTGGGGCAACGTGGAGGACGATCCGGTGCGCCGCCAGTTTTTGCCGCTCGGCTCGCAGTTCGTGCCGGATCATCCGCATGTGATGGACGACTCGCTGGCCGAGGACAGCAACAAGACTACGCCGCACCTCACGCATCGTTACCCCGACAAGGCGCTGTTTTTGCCGATCACACTTTGCCCGGTCTACTGCTCTTTCTGCACGCGCAGCCGGGTGGTCGGCGGCAGCACGGCGGTGAAGAGCAAATCCACCTACGGTGCGAATGCCACCGAGTGGGACGCCACGTTCGACTACATCCGCAGCCAGCCTGAGCTGGAGGACATTGTCATCTCCGGCGGCGACGCGTTATTGCTGCGGCCGAACCAGATTCGGCAAATCGGCAAAACGCTGCTGGAGATTCCGACCGTGCGGCGAATCCGGTTTGCGACCAAGGGCCTGGCTATCATGCCGATGAAATTTACCAGCGACACCGAATGGGTGGAGGCACTGGGCGAGGTTTGCCAGCTTGGCCGCGAGCGGATGAAGGAGGTCGCGCTGCATACGCACTTCAATACCGACCGCGAGATCACGGCATGGACGGCGCGCGCGATGGAAGCACTGGCGGCGACCGGCGTGCGTGTGCGAAACCAGTCCGTGCTCATCAGCGGGGTGAACGACGGCTTCGACTGCCTGCACTATACCAACAAGAAACTTTCCAGCCTGCTCGTCCAGCCGTACTACGTTTACCTGCACGACATGGTGCCCGGTTGTGAGCATCTCCGCACGACGGTGGACCGGGCCGAGTACCTGTCCCGCCGGTTGCAGGGCTCGATCGCCGGCTTCAACACGCCGCGCGTGGTTTGCGATGCCCCCGGTGGCGGCGGCAAGCGGGAGATCTCCAGCTACACGTTGTACGACCGCGAGATCGGCGTGTCCGCGTGGACCTCTCCCACGGCCAAACCGGGCGAGATCTTCTACTACTACGACCCCATCCACCGCCTGCCGGAGGATGGCCAAACACTCTGGGCCAACGAGGCCGAGATCGGCCGCCGCTTGGCCAAGTTCAAAACCGAAGCCGAGGCCAAGGCCGAAGCCATCCGCCACTGACGCAAAAGGTAGGGACGGCTGCCCCGGCTGCCCTTGAGGAGAGACACAGATTGCACGGATTATCACGGATCGATTTCCAATCCTGAATTCTGTGTTCATCTGCGTCCAACAATCTCAACTCAAAAGTTGGCCAAGGCGCGCTGGGACAGCGCGCCCAATCTTTCCGTGTGTTCTGTGTATTCCGTGGTCTTCAATCGCTTGGCCAAGCGGGAAGTATTGTGTTTTTTTATAAAAAATATAACCTCCTCCGCATGAACAGCCGCCTGGTTTTGGGTTTGGTCGGCTTGGTTGCCATATCGCCGTGCATTTTCGGGCCGCTGATTCTGGATTATTTTCAGATCGAGGGGGGCGACTAGGAATCTGGTTCGGGCAAGGCCTTGACTGCTGGCGTGGTTATTTTGGGATTGCTTGGCTTGGCCATGATCATCCTCTCGTTGGGCGGGGGCACACCGCGCGCGGTACTGGACGAGATTCGATCACGGTCTGTTCCGAAACATTTCTCCGAGGCGTTGAGCGTTCTCTGTATACTGCTCGCGGTAGGCGGTGGATTTGTTGCATTGAATTCTGAAGGACAAACATCGCTGATTGGATTGGTGGTGGGCGTACTGGCCGTGGCGGGTTGGATCGGGTTTGCGTTTTTGTCCAAGCCCACCTTGCGTGAGTTCGCCAAGGGCTCCATCCACCACGCCTGTCTTCTGGGTGATGTTGCTGAAATCGATCGGCATCTTGCGAACGGAACCGACGTTAACTCGCTGGACGAATCGTTGACATGCGCATTGCCGTTGCACTGGATGTGTTTACAGGAAAGTTCGATCACTATCGATCGGTACAAGGGTGGATATTTCCTTGAGGGAACCCGTTTGGAGATTGTGCGACATCTCATAGCCAACGGTGCCGACGTGAATTTGAAACTCACAAAAGGAGAATGCGCCGGGATGACTCCGCTGGATCTGGCTAGATTAAACGAGGAAAATGAGGTGGCCGACTTGTTGGAACAACACGGCGGGGTTTCGTCAGGATTATCGATCGGGCAGCTGGAATCGGAAAAGCCAGGCGCTTGACGCCCCAATCGTGGGGCCGGTATGGTCGCGGGCCATGAGGGAAGGCTTGGAGGCAAATAATTTTTTGGTCCCAATGGTCGTCGAGCAGACCGGCCGCGGTGAACGCGGCTACGACATCTACTCACGCCTGTTGGTGGACCGGATCGTGTTCATCGGCACACCGATCGATGACACCATCTCGAACCTGGTGATCGCGCAGTTGTTGTTCCTGCAGATGCAGGATCCGAAAAAGGACATTCACTTGTACATCAACTCGCCGGGAGGCAGCATCACCGCCGGTCTGGCCGTGTACGACACGATGCAGTTTTTGACCTGCGACGTGAACACCTACTGCATCGGGCAGGCCGCCAGCATGGGTGCCGTGCTGCTCTCCGCCGGAACCAAGGGCAAACGCTACGCGCTGCCCAACGCACGCATCATGATTCACCAGCCTTGGGGCGGCGCACAGGGCAACGCCTCCGACATCGAGATTCAGGCGGCGGAAATCCAGAGACTGAAGGATCGGCTCAACGAGATTCTGGCGGAACACACCGGCCAGAAAATGAAAAAGATCGTCGAGGATTCGGACCGCGATTATTTCATGTCACCCGATGAGGCTAAGAAATACGGTCTCGTGGACGAGGTGGTGAAGTCCCGCAAAGAGGTCGCCAGTCTCAAGGACGCAAAAAAGAAGAAATAACCTAACCCGACATGGCCCGGCCCAATCAAATCACCCTGTGCAGCTTCTGTGGCAAATCCCACGCGGAGGTGCGCAAGCTCATCGCCGGGCCGGGTGTGTACATCTGCGACAGCTGCATCCTCGTTTGCAAAAACGTCCTCGATAAGGAACTGCAGGACGAGGAGAAGAAAAAGGCAATCAAGCTCAAGGTGCCCCGGCCCAAGCAGATCAAGGCCGAGCTGGATCGGCACTGCATCGGGCAGGACGACGCGAAAAAGGCGTTGGCCGTCGCGGTACACAACCACTACAAGCGGATTCAATCCGGCCTCACGGTCAAGACCGAAGGCGACGACAAAATCATCACCACCGGCTCCGCGGACGACAACGAGATCGAAATCGAGAAGAGCAACATCCTGCTTCTTGGCCCGACCGGCTCCGGCAAGACGCTCCTGGCCCGTACGCTGGCCCGCATGCTCGACGTGCCGTTCGCCATCGCGGATGCCACCACGCTGACCGAGGCCGGTTACGTGGGCGATGACGTCGAAAACATCGTGCTGCGGCTATTGCAGGCGGCGAATTACGATGTGAAGCGCGCGCAGATCGGAATCATTTACGTCGACGAAATCGACAAGATCACCCGCCGCACCGAGAACGTCTCCATCACCCGCGACGTGTCGGGGGAAGGCGTGCAGCAGGCACTGCTCAAGATTCTCGAGGGCACCGTCTGCAACGTCCCGCCGCAGGGCGGCCGCAAGCATCCGCAGCAGGAGTACATCAAGCTCGACACCACCAACGTGCTGTTCATTTGCGGCGGCGCGTTCGTCGATCTCGACAAAGTGGTGGAGCGTCGTATCGGCAAGCACGTGCTGGGCTTCTCCGGCGATGGCGAGTCGGACGACCCGGAAACGACACTCGACTCCAAGACCATTCTGCGCCACGTCGAGCCGGAGGATCTGCTTGGCTACGGCTTCATTCCGGAATTTATCGGCCGTTTGCCGGTGCACACCGCGCTGCAGGAACTCGACGAGGAACAGCTCGTGCGCGTGATGACCGAGCCGAAAAACGCCCTCATCAAGCAGTACGCCAAGCTGCTCGAGATGGACGGCGTGAAACTGAACATCACCGACGGCGCCATGCGCGAACTGGCCAAGGCGGCCATCAAGCGGGGCACCGGCGCGCGCGGCCTGCGCAGCCTGATGGAAAAACTGATGCTCGACACCATGTACGAGATTCCCGATGCCGACGACATCTCCTCGGTGAAGATCGACGAGAAAGTCGTGCTTGGCCAAGCGCAACCCGCTATTCATCGCCGGCAGAAAAAAGCCGCGGCCTGACCCCGACCATGTCCAACGACTTCAAGCCCGGCGACGTGGTCGCCCAGCAGGTTCAACGCATTCCCCGCTCCGGTATCCGCGAGTTTTTCGACCTCGTACAGGGACGCCGCGACGTCATCTCGCTTGGCGTGGGCGAGCCGGACTTCGTCACCCCGTGGCACATTCGCGAGGCGGCGATCTATTCGCTCGAGCGCGGCCGCACCAGCTACACCTCAAACCTTGGTTTGCCGCGACTCCGCGAGGCCATCAGTGAATACGTCGGCACGACATTTGGTGTGCGGTACGATTCCGAGTCGGAAATCCTCGTCAGCGTGGGTGTGAGCGAGGCGCTCGACATTGCCCTGCGCGCGATCATCAATCCGGGCGACGAGATCATCTATCACGAGCCGTGCTACGTCAGTTACTCCCCCGGGATCGCGCTGGCGCACGGGGTGCCGGTGCCAGTGCCGTGTCTTGCCGAGGATGGCTTTGCCGTGACGGCGGAGGCGATCGAGCGGGCCATCACGCCGAAGAGCAAGGCACTGGTCTTGAATTTCCCGACCAACCCGACCGGTGGCACGATGACCCGCGAGGCGCTGGAGAAGATCGCTGACTTGGCCAAGCGGCACAACCTGCTGGTGATCACCGACGAAATTTACTCCGAGCTGACCTTCGAGGGGGAACACATCAGCATCGCGTCGCTGCCCGGAATGGCCGAGCGCACGATTTTTCTGCACGGCTTTTCCAAAGCCTACGCGATGACCGGTTTCCGCATCGGCTACGCCTGCGGCCCGGCGGAGTTGATCGACGCGATGATGCGCATCCACCAGTACTCCATGCTCTGCGCCAGCGTCGTCAGTCAGGACGCCGCGATCGAAGCGCTCGAGAACGGTGCCGGCCCGGCCGCCGAGATGAAGGAACAGTTCCGCCTGCGCCGCAACTATATCGTCGAGGCCTACAACGCCATGGGATTGGACTGCCACTTGCCGCGTGGCTCGTTTTATGCCTTCCCAAGTGTGCAGTCGACCGGCCTCAGTTCCAGCGAGTTTGCCTCGCAGCTTGTGACGGATGAAAACGTGGCTTGTGTCCCCGGCAATGCATTCGGCGAGCCGGGCGAGGGTTTCCTGCGCTGCTGCTTCGCCACCGGCCTTGAGCAAATCAAGGTCGCCTGCGAGCGGACTGAACGCTTCGTCAAAAACCTCAACAAGGCCGGCGCCTAAACCAAGCGCTTGGCCAAGCGTAGAGTGGCGGTCGGAGGCGATGATGTCTCTGTTACATCTTTACGGACTCGCAGGCTCGTCCCTCCAGTTTAGCGCTTGGTTTAGGTGGAGGGACGAGCCTGCGAGACCGCGCAACTCCGGGATGGATGATAATTCCCCGGTGACAATGGATTGACTCTAATAGAGATTTTTTTATTCTTCGCGCTGTTGTAATACAATCAAAATGAATAACGAACAAACTCCTTCAACCAAGCTGGCCGTAGTCAGTCTCGTTTGCGGAATCCTGACATTGATCATTCCCTGTTTGACTGTGTTGCCTGAAATCATTTGTGGGCACAAGGCGTATTCGAGGGCTAAAAAAGACCCGGCGAATTTCGGTGGGCAGGGAATGGCGATCGCCGGATTGGTCACCGGATACCTCGGGTTGGTCATTGCATTGTTAATAAGTGTCATTTTTGCTGGGGCTCTATTGCCGGGGCTGAGCAATGCCAAGGCTAAGGCTCAGCGAATTTCTTGCGTGAACAATTTGAAGCAAATTGGCACTGGATTGCGTATTTATGCCGTCGATAATCAGGATAAATTTCCGTGGCAGATTGATGAGGAGCACGGTTCCGGAAAATACGCCGAGCCTCGATCAGACACGACCGCGCTGTTGGACACCAGTGGGAATCCGATTTTTGACAAGAACGCGTGGCGCCATTTTCAGGCTCTCGAGAATGAGTTAGTGAATCCAAAGGTGCTACGCTGCCCGGCAGATACAGGTGTACAGGCGGCAACCTCTTTTTCGAACCTGTCAGCGAACTCAGTCAGCTACTGGATAAGGACGGATGAGGAAGTGACTGAGAGTACCCCGTATGAAATCGTAGTGGTCTGTCCGCATCATGATGGTCAGCACAATGTGCTGCTATCCGATTCATCCGTCCAACAGGCGAACCCATCACAGCTCAAAGAGTATTTTCAGATGCTCGCCAAGCCAATCGAGGTTGATCCCTGAGTAAGGGATCGCAAAAGAGTGACGCCTGGCCAAGCGCAAGGTAGGGACGGCTGTCCCAGCCGTCCTCTGGTCAAGAC
>JAPPPH010000454.1 GCA_028817635.1 Verrucomicrobiales bacterium
ATTTTTATCCAGCGTCTCCTCCAGCATTTTTATATTCATCCGGAAATGCTCCAATTCGTCCGGGTGTCCCTTAAGCAAGACCTCGATTTTTTTTATATTATTCTTGTGATCCTCCCACTCTTTCCGTCCATTAAAATAGACAGTCAAGAACGTCCTGTGTTTGGCGGACAGTTCAGCTAGAGCCCTGAGGTTTAACTCTTCAATTTTAGTTATATGTTTGAACATTTTTTTTGCTATACACCTTCCCAACTCTCCCACCAATTTTTGAACTGCTTCCATTGAGCGGACAGAAAATCCCGCTGACTGGCACTTAATCGATCCGAGGCATGAAGTTGATAGGTAAATTCCGAGTTGCCTTCCAAAACCATGAGTTCCTTGTAATACAAAACCAGATCCGGCCCCTCGTCGAACTTCGACAGCACCGACAGGGCATCGTCCAGTTCCTTGGCCAGGCGCCGTGCCTCGGCATCGCCGTCCGCCGCTTTTTCGCAAAGTTCAACCAAACGCAGCACCTCGACGGGCAACGCATTGCCCACGCCGGTGATCGCCCCGGCGGCTCCACATCGGACGTAACCGTGGAACACCTGCGTATCCACCCCCACCATCAGTGTCAGGCTCGAATCCCGGTTGGTGATATTTTCAGCGGCATAAGTCAAGGAGGCTGCACCACCGAATTCCTTGAAGCCGATCAGGTTCGGGAACTCACGATTCAGGTCAAAGAACAGGTCGGCCTTGGTTTCGAAACCGTAATAGGGACTGTTGTAAATGACCGCCGGCAACTCCCCTGCCGCGCTGAGAATATCGGCAAAGTGGGCACGCTGCGCTGCCGGCGAAATACCACGGGAAAGCACGCGCGGTATCACCATCAACCCGGCCGCACCGACCTCACGGGCATGCGTCGCGTGGTCGACCGCCTGCCTTGGGCTCTGTGCCCCGGTACCGACCACCACCGGCACACCGGCCTTGGCCAAGCGGCTCACACCCTCCTGTCGCTGCTCATCGGTCAGCAATGGCCAGTCGCCCATCGAACCGCAATACACCACTCCACGCATCCCGGCCTCAACCAAGCGCTTGGCCGTTGCCACCAATGCATCAAAATCGGGTGTGCCGGCCGCATCGCAGGGCGTCATCAGGGCGGGAATGCATCCACGAAATATATTCGAACTCATCCGCGCGTAATCATCCGCACCCAACACCGGTTTGGTCAACCCTGTTGCGAATTATGACAGCAGGTTGTGCACGACTTTTCCGTGGACGTCGGTCAGGCGGAAGTCGCGGCCCTGATGTCGGTGGGTAAACCGTTCGTGTTCCATGCCGAGGCAGTGCAGGATGGTGGCGTTGAGATCGTGGACGTGTACCTTGTCCCGCTCTGCAAAATAACCAAAGTCATCGGTCGCACCGTGGACGATGCCCGGCCGGATGCCGCCGCCGGCCATCCAGACGGTGAAGCCGTGCGGGTGATGGTCGCGGCCGTATCCGGAGCCGTCGCCCTGCGCCATTGGCGTTCGGCCAAACTCGCCGCCCCAGATCACAAGCGTCTCATCGAGCAGGCCGCGTTGTTTCAGGTCGGCGATCAGCGCCGCGATCGGGCGATCGACCGCGCGGCAGCGCTCGGTATGTTGCTTGGCGATCTCGCCGTGCGAATCCCAGCCCTTCTCGTAAAGTTGCACGAACCTCACGCCGCTCTCACTCAACCTCCGCGCCAGTAAGCAGTTGTTGGCGAAGGACACCCTGCCCGGCTCGGCCCCATAGGCTTCGCGTACCGCCTGCGGCTCAGCCGCGATGTCCGCCAGTTCCGGCACGGCGGTTTGCATCCGATACGCCAGCTCGTATTGCTTGATGCGGGCGAGGATCGCCGGATCGTTCACCAACTCGTGCCGTCGACGGTTGAGCGCGCCCAGCAGATCGATCTGGTCGCGACGGGCCTCGCGACTGACCCCGTCAGGATTCTTGAGATACAGCACCGGGTCGCCCTGAGTCCGCAGCGGCACACCCTGATGTTCCGGCGGAAGAAAGCCCGCGCCCCAATAGCTATCGAGCAACGGCTGAATATTCCTGCCGGAGGCGAGCACGATGTACGCCGGCAGATCGCTGTTCTCGGTGCCCAGCCCGTACGACGCCCAAGCTCCCAGCGATGGCCAACCGAAACGCACGTTGCCGGTGTTCATAAACGTCACCGCCGGGTCGTGGTTGAACGTGTCGGAATACAGCGAACGCACGATGGCCAACTCGTCCGCCACGCCGGCCACGTGTGGAAACAGCTCCGAAATCTCGATGCCGCTTTGGCCGTGCGGCCGAAACATCCACGGGGATCCCTTCACCTTCGGCTCCCTGGTTTTGATCATCGCGAACTCGTGATTCCTGATGATGTCCGCCGGCATCGGCTGGCCGTCGAGCTTGGTGAGCAGCGGCTTGGGGTCGAACGTGTCCACGTGTGACGGGCCGCCTGACATGAACAGGCTGATCACCCGCTTGGCTCGCGGTGCAAAGTGGGGCCGCGCTGGCCGGGCCACACCCTGCTCGCGCAGCAGGCAACCCAGCGCCAACGCCCCGAACCCGCCAGCGGCACGGCCAAAAAACGCACGGCGTGTTTGGTCTGCCAAAAAATCAGCCTGTCCGTTGGGCGCATTCATTCGCGGGTCAACCTTTCGTCGAGATTGAGCAGCACCGCGGCCAGTGCCGTCCACTCCTCGCGCTTGGCCAAGCGCTGTTGTTTGACAAACTCCAGACATTTGGCCCGCTCCAGCGCATCCGGTGGTCGGGAAAAACAGATCCAAAACGCCTGCTCCACTTTGGCCGCGTCGCTACCACGCTTGGCCAAGCGCTTGGCCAAGTCCTGCGCGGCGGCATGCATCCCCGGTTCATTCAGCCCAACCAATGCCTGCTGCGGCGTGTTCGTTACCGCGCGCCTGGCCACGCAGACCTGCCGCGTCGGTGCGTCGAACGTCGCCATCACCGGGTGCAGCATCATGCGTTTCCAGTAGGTGTAAACCGATCGCCGAAACCTGCCCTCACCAGTCGAGTCCACCCACTTGAAATTCGAGTTACCCGGCAGGTCCTGCCCCCGCTCCTCGTACAAACCGGCCGGCTGCACGGGAAACACGCTTGGCCCACCGATGCGCGTTGATAGCTGACCCGCCGCTGCCAGTGCGCCGTCCCGAATCTGCTCGGCCGGCAGTCGAACTCGCGGGAACCACGCGAGCAGACGGTTTTGCGGATCGGCCAATTCAGCATCCGGCCGCCGCCGCGAAGCCTGCCGGTAAGTCGCGGAACTCACGATCAACCTGTGCATCGCCTTCACATCCCAGCCGCTCTCGACGAATCGCACCGCCAGCCAGTCGAGCAGCTCCGGGTGCGACGGCCGGTCGCCGTAACGTCCAAAGTCGGCCACCGTCCGGACCAGTCCCTCGCCAAAGTGGTGCCGCCAGATCCGGTTCACCACCACCCTCGCGGTCAGCGGTTGGTCAGCCGAAAAAAGCCAACGCGCGAAGTCGAGCCGGTTGGGTGAATCGCTGTCTTTCGTCTTGAGCGGCGGGAGAATCTTCGGCGTCCCGGCAGCCACCCGTTCACCCTTGTTTTTGAAATCGCCGCGCACCAGCAGATGCGTCTCGCGCGGCGTCGGCAGCTCATCCATCACCGGCACCTCGATCGTGGGAGCAGCCTTGGCCAAGCCATTGGCCGGGGGCGTGTACTTCATCAGCGGGCCGTGCACGCCGTAGCCGGTGCCGAGATGTGGCACGTTGTTGAAGATGGCAAAAAGCTCGTAGTACTCGCGTTGGCTGATGGGGTCGTGTTTGTGGTCGTGGCACTCGGCACACTCCAACGTTAAGCCAAGCCACGTCCTCCCGGTGGCCTCGAGCCGGTCGACTATGCCCTTGATGCGAAACTCCTCCTTGCGCGGGTTGTTGCCCTTGGCCTGCATTGCGTGCCGATGGAACGCACTGGCCACCCGCTGCTCCGCAGTCGCGCCCGGCACGAGATCGCCCGCGAGTTGATCAATCGAAAACCGGTCGAACGGCATATTTTCGTTGAACGCAGCGATCACCCAGTCGCGGTAAGGCCAGACGTTGCGCGTGCGATCCGCCGCATAACCGGACGTGTCGGCAAAACGAGCAAGATCAAACCAATCCTGCGCCTGACGTTCCCCAAAATGAGGCGACGCAATCAAGCGCTCAACCAAGCGCGAATAGGCCTCCGGCGAATCGTCGTTCACAAAGCCAAGCGCCAACTCCGGTGCCGGAGGCAGCCCGGTCAGGTCCAGCGATAACCGACGGACCATAGTCGAACGGGAAGCCTCCGGAGACGGCGCAATCCCCTCCGACTCCATCTGTGACAGGATAAACCGGTCAATCCCGTTCCGCACCCAAGTCGAATCCCGCACCACCGGGGGTTCCGATTTCCTCGGCGACAAAAACGCCCAATGCTCCGCCCCGACCAAACTTGGCCAAGCGAACAAAATGCAAAGAGACTTCAAACGGAACACGGCGGGAAGTTTTGGTGACCCCACCAAAGTGACTCAAGTTTTTAACTAAAAAAGGGACAAGTTGTTAACCCGTCATTATAAATCAAATAACAATTAATTATTCTATTATTTTTATGTATTGACTAGAATGAACATGTTGCAATGATTCTCGCTTCGGCCGTTTTTAGGCCAATAAAAAACCTTACGGAAGAAACTCATGAGAGTCGCGATACTGGTTTTAGGGATTTTAGGAAGTTTGATGGCTTTTTCGATCGCCGGCTGTGTCGGTGTTTGTGCCGGATGTATGGGAGGGTGCGGAGTAACGATGGACGCGATGGGGACACACTCTATAGGTATGATCGAAGAGGATGGAACAGAACTCACCGAGGCTGAAGTCGCTGAAACTGTGAATGATATCGAAGGAGCAACGATGTTAGTCGGTAGTGTTGCCCTCACATTGGGAATTCAAGGACTATTGGGACTAATTGGATGCATCATGGCTTTCGTCTCATTGGGTAACGGAAGTAAATCTGTCGTAGGTGGAGTTTTGCTATTTATCGCCGTGATCGTCTCAGTTTGGGCAATCATTGCATTCCCCCCATCAGGATTGGCTACTGTATTGCACTTAATCGCAGCGATAATGGCTGTCATTGCACCGTTTGCGATGGCGGCTGAGGAATAACTTCCCTTTCCAAGAGACCCTCCCGATGGACTTGCTGTTCATCGAGGGAAGATTTTTGCGAACTGTCCGGTCATATGTGGCCCAACATCTCGATCCCTTTTGGTGACCAAACAGCGCAGGTTTACACCTACTCGCTCATGGTCGGGCTCGGGCTGTGTCACCTGTTGATCGGGGTGGACGCTGCGGGCCGCCGAGCCGGGATGCCGAAGGAGGAAATGGGGCGCTACCTGTATTGCCTTGCGATCGCCAGCACTGGCGGCTGGCTGATCTCCATGCTTATTACCCGCCTGCTTTATCCCGGGGACGAGTCGTGGGGAGCCATCGCCGCCATGCCAGGGTTGATCGGTGGGCTCCTGCTGCTGGCATTGTGCGCTCAGCTTTTTCGGGTGCGCCTGAAAACGTACCTTGAATTAACCGTACCGTATATCTGCTACATGCACGCGTGGGGGCGGCTGGGCTGTTTCCTCGGCGGCTGCTGTCACGGGGCACCAACAGATTTTTTCCTCGGAATACAATTTCCACCGGAAAGCCGGGCATGTCAGGTACACGGCGATGTGCCGGTTCACCCCACGCAACTTTACGAAATGTGTCTGCTGATCGGGCTGGGTGTGGCCACGCAAATCTGGACCGCCAAACGCCACCGGATTACAGTGTACCTAATTGGCTACGGGGTGGGACGGTTTTGTATCGAGTTCCTCCGGGGCGATGACCGCGGTTCGCTGGGGCTCATCCCGGGCATGTCGCCCAGTCAACATCTGGCAATTTTTTTTACCGTTACCGGGCTTGTGTGGTGGGTTCAACGCAACCGCATTATCAAGCAGCAGTGCGGCAAGGATTGATCGATCCTCTGGACTTTCTTCTCCTGTTTTATCTCACTCCACCGGCCAAAGGCCGAGGGTTTTGTCGGCGAATTCCGTTTCGGTGCAATTCTCGGCGATGACTTGTTTTGGCTTGGGCAGGTTGAATGGCGGAAGCGTCAGGTTGATGGGGCGCCATTGACCGGTGACGATGTCGTCGTTGCGCGTTACCCCGGGGAAACTGGTCGTCAACAGCCACTTGGCCCCAGAGCGGGCGATGTTGGCCAAAGCGGCCTGTGCGTCGTCGAAGGACAGATGCACGAGGCAGTCGCGGCAGAGGATCACATCAACGGCTGGCAGTGTGTCGTTGACGAGGTCGATTTTTTGGAACTCCACCCCATCGCTCGCGTACTTCGCCCGGTTGCGCTCGATCAGTTCACTGACCAGATCCCCACCGATGTACTGCACGCCGCTCAAGTCGGTATGCTGCATCCAGTGGAAATCACCGCACGGCAGGTCGAGCAGCGACGACGCGCCCAACTCCACGAACAGTGCCGGCAACTCACGGCGGATCGGCTCGGTTTCCTCGAGCGTCGAGCCGGGGCCGGAGACCGACTCGGCCTCGTCCCAGTGGTTGGTCTCGTAAATATGCCTGAAGCGATCCTCGGCGGTGGCAAAGCGCTTGGCCAAGCGCCGAACGG
>JAPPPH010000143.1 GCA_028817635.1 Verrucomicrobiales bacterium
CGGCACTTTCAGTTTGGCCAAGTCGACCTCAAGGGTCGCCTCCTTTTGATCTTTCTTCACTTCCAACTCTCCCAAATTATTCAACTGGGAAACCCCATAGGCTTTGAGTTTGAAGTTCGCGGTAAATTCCCCATGCCGTTCAATGCCAAGCGGGATTTTCACTTTTCCGTTGGAGACCCCCTTGAACACCGCCTGGCCAACCGGGGTGACCCGAACCGGTTCGGGATCGCCCTGTGCCACCGACAACACGCTCCCCTTGGCCAAGCGCGCCAAGACAGGTTCGTTATTATAATCACCGACCCGGTGACGCGTGACAGTGGTCACAGCCGGAATATCCACCTTGGCACCTCCGATCTCCGCCTGACCGACGAATTGAATCTCCCCGGTAAAAGGTTGCTCCACTCCCTCGTTCATCAAATGGGCGGTTATGGAAGTTTGGCCCTGCTTAAACTCGTTATTCCGTAGCTTGATCCCCTCTGGCAAATTATTCGCATTCACGACAATCGGGGCGTTGAAGTTGCCTCTCCGGATCGCCACGAAGCGAATGGGCAAACTGGATCCCTTGCGCAAGTGAGTTGCCATCAGTTCAATGTTTCGTTTGTCCTTGGCCACTGGAACAGTTTGCGGGTGGACAACCAACTTGAATCCGGGAGTCTCCTGCCGAACCGAAACGAGATAGGATTTAAAAGAATCGTCGGTGGCCTGGTTAAACAGGTCGCGTAACTCGACTTTCAGGTATCCGTCGGACTTGGCTTGAAATCGCCACGTCACATCACGGTTGGTCATATTGAACTCCCGCCCCCCCGGATTATCCTTCGACTCGTAAAACTCGTTGGCCTTCTCAGCACTTTCCTTTCCGTCTGCAGCGACGTTTACAATCTGCGCCGTGACGTAGGGATTGGTATTATGCCCCAATCGCTGGGAGTAAACATCCAGCCAATAGACGCCATCCTTCTTCAATGGGAACTTGTACGCATCCACGTCACGTGCCGGAAAAAACCGTCCGGCGAGCACTCCGGGAGATTTGGCAGTCTGCGGTTCCGCCTGATTGTCTGTGTCCTCTTTTTCCAGCGTGAGAGTTTGACCGCTCGCATGTGCAACGAAAAACGGATTACTCACCGATTTGCCCTTGGCCAAGCGATACACGCCTCCATCAAGCACAATCGAAGCCGGCGGCAAAACAACACCACCCGGCAACTCCGACCGGGTCAAGTCTCCAACGCCAACGACCAGTTCCTCCAACCGGGCACCATCCAAACCGATTTTATTCGACAATACCGAGCCGGGAAGATTTCTTCCGTACAGAGTGAGACTGGACCCCTTCAGGTCATTCAGGACGGGCGGATAAACGAAGTCGACATGAGGTCCAGTTGTGATTTCCAAACGAAAGAAATGCTCCTGCCCTCCCGAGAATGCCGCGTCGTGAATCTGCACAAACAGGTCTCCGTCCTTAGCCGGCGTATGATCGATTAACCCTTCCGCTCCGGCTCGTTTCAAGCGGGTTCCCTCAGCATCGCGCAGGTACATGACAGGATCCAACCTTGAATCGAGTGCTTCGGTTGAAAGTCTAAACAGGAGGCGCTGATCTTTTTTGCCGGGCAACCTGTACCACACCGATTGCCGCGCGATCGCCACTCCGTTAACAGTCGACTGGGCACTCACGGCGAATGCCGAACCGACGCCGGTGTTCGCTCCCGGGCTATTCAATTCCGCAGCGGAACCGACAACGAACGGTCTGGGGTTCGAGACTCCGAAGGCCCCGATGTATCGAATCTCGT
Organism: Verrucomicrobiales bacterium; assembly: GCA_028817635.1. Lineage (GTDB taxonomy): Bacteria > Verrucomicrobiota > Verrucomicrobiia > Limisphaerales > UBA1096 > UBA1096. The sequence continues at coordinate 1,779 of JAPPPH010000143.1, forward strand.
AAACCCCTGCCGGCACCCCGGCATCCACCTTGACCAGAAACTTGTTCTCACCCGCCTTGATCGGTTCGGCACTAATGCCCGCACGGGAAAAATACAGCCCAGTTGCGCCCTCAAGATCCCCTCCGAACGTGGTGACCTCAGTCTCACCGCCGGCCTGACATCCCATGGGGAAGATGGCCGTTAACCGGGAAGTCGGCAGTTGGCCAAGCGCTTGGCCAAGCGCCCCAAGCAAAAGCAGACCTGCAAGAGTGCGTCGGGATAAAAATAGATGAGCCATGCCTAATAATACGCTTGGCCAAGTGGAAGCATTCAACGCAACCGCTTAGTGGTTGAAAAGGAACTCCTTGGTGTTGACCAAGGCCCAAAGAATATCCTCGAACCGTTCCTTGGTTTTGTCCACCGGTTTGCCGTCCTTGTCCACCGCTTCACGTTTTAAATAACCGACCGCCACGTCCACCTCCTCCTTGCGGGGCAGTCGCGCGAATGCCCGGTAGTAAAGACTGTTGAGCTTCAACTCGTGGCTGCTCTCCTTGTCGGACGCCAGTTTCGCAGCACGACCATCCTTACGAGCCAGTTGTTCGTGGATGTTCTTCGCGTTGAACAGGTGCAGACTCTGTGCAAGGCTCGCCTCCTGTGATCGTTCGCATTCGCAGGCGCTGGACGAGTCCGGCCGACCGAACACGCTCAGGAAATAATTGGAACTGTTATAGCTATTGTCCGGCAGGCAAACAGCACGGGTCCCCACAGGCAATCCGCTAAAATCACTCTTGGCCAAGATTAGGTCGTTCAACGAATCGTAAAGCACTTCCGCCGTCAGGCGCTTGGGCTGAAAACGCGAGAAGTAATGTTTGTCCTTCGTATTGTGCTGGTTGGGAACCGAACTGAACTGATATGTGGTCGAGGTGGTGATCACTCGCACCAACTCCTTGAGGTCATAATTTGATTTTTCAAAATGATCCGCCAATGCATCGAGCAACGCAGGATGCGTCGCCGGGTTGGTGGAACGAAAATCATCCTCGGGATCGACAAGGCCACGACCGAAGAAATGTTTCCAGTAACGGTTCACGAGAGTCTTGGAGAAGAGGCGATTGTCATCGACCTTCATCCAGTCAACCAAGCGGTGCCGGGGATCCTCGACTGGCGCGATCGCCAACTCGCCCGAGCCTAACCCGGCCGGCTTGACCGGTTTATTGGTCTTCTTGTTGGTCACCTGCGCCACGCCGGCCCGGTGAAAAACCATGTCCTCCCCGGGGCGACCGGCGTTTGCCTTGCCCACTCGCGAGAAAAACGCCATGAAGCTGTAATAATCATTTTGCGACCATTTTTCGAACGGATGATGGTGGCACTGGGCACACTGCAGACGAGTGCCGAGGAACAACTGCGCCGTATCCTCCATCTGGGCCTGCTGAGAGCTAACCTGCTTGAACCAAGCCGTCGGAGGGCTCTGCTTGAGGTCTCCCGATGCAGCAAGAATCTCGCGTACAAAACGGTCGTACGGCTTGTTGTTGTAAAAGCTCTCCTTGATCCAGTCGTAGAATGCCATCGTGGTTTTCAACTGCGCCCCGTTGGCTCGTTTGTTGCGAAGAAGCGACGACCATTTGTTCGCAAAAAACTCGGCGTACTCTTCCGTCCGCAACAGGCGTTCGACCAGTGCAGCTCGTTTACCGGGCGACTCGTCCGCAACGAACACCTTCGCCTCGTCGACCGTGGGAAGCCGGCCGGCAATGTCGAGTGTCACGCGACGAAGGAACGTGGAATCATCAGCGACAACCGATGGCGGCATGCCCACTTTTTTCAGCTTCGCAAAGATAAACTTGTCCACGAAGTTATTCTCGGAAGGCAGACTCTCGACCGGCGCACCCAACGGGACGGATGCCCTAAAAACAGATGCCTTGTCCTGGTATCGAATCATCACCGCGATCTCACCGGGATGGTTGCCCACCGTGACGAGGCCGGTGTTGTCGGCCTCGGCGAATTCGCGGTCATTCGCCTCATAGACAGCCGAGTGAGTGATATCCTCGACTGATCCATCGGTCATCCTGGCGAGCACCACGAGTTGTTGTTGCGCGCCACGTTTCATCACGCGCTCGGCAGGGTGCACCTCGATCGCTTCCAACTTGGGATCGGTCGGCTTGCCGTAGGGCATGCCCTGCCTCATCCACTTGACAATCATCTTGTAGTCGAACGAGCCAGCATCAATCCGGGAACCACCCCCGTGCGGCAACTGGCCGCTCGCCTTGAGCAACAGCAGACTCCGCTCTGGTGCAGCCGGAAAGATGCGCCGGCCGCGTGCCTCGCGTAGCAGGTACTCGTAATCCTCCGGCGGTTCGAATCCGAGCAGCGAGAGCTTGAAACCGTTTTGGCCACCGGACTTGCCGTGGCACCCTCCCCCATTGCAGCCGTGCTTGGTGAACAGCGGGACGATGGAGTTTGAAAAGTTGACCTGCTTTTCGAGCGCGACGTTTTTGACCTCAAACGGAATGGAGGCCTTCCCGCCCGACGCAGTCTCTACAGTGATTTGTCCCGAGCCGTTTGACATCGGCTCGACCAGCCCATCGGAAACCTTCACCAACCCTTCCGGCTCGGTGGTCACCTTGACCCTTCGCGTGTGATCGACAAGAAAACCGTCCGGCAACGATTCGGTGACGAGCAACTGCTGTCTGGCATCGGAGCCGTCGAGCAAGACTCGGTCGAGCGATTTACCACCCCAACCCGGGGTGGAGACCTGAACTGCGGCGTTCACGGATGCAAGACTCAGCAGACCAACGGCGAGCACACCTGCCAAACCTGCAATCCTCCTTGAAATTGCTGTTAATCCAACAGACATAGGTTTTGGGAAACATCCGCGAATTCCGGCCAGATGCAAGCGGAAAATGCGCTTGGCCAATCGGCTCAATGCAGGATCGGCAGTTCGCTTGGCTGCACCACCAGTTCCGCATCCAAGTCGAGATAGTAGTCGAGACGCCGCTCAGTCTCCCTTTCGTCGATCCGCTTGGCCATCAGCAGATACGAGGCGTAATGGTTGCCCTCCGATTCAACCAAGTCTGCATAGAACTTGGCCAAGCGCGAGTCCACCGGAGCCAACGCCTCCGAAAGAATCTGAAATTTCTCGCAACTTCGCCCCTCGATCATCGCCGCGCAGAGCAAATGATCGATCACCTGCTCGTTTCGGCCCTTGCGAACCGAGTTCATCATTCCGGAAATCCAGGGGCTGGAGATCGCTTGGCCAAGCGCCATCCCTCTGTCGTCCAGTATTTTAAGCACCAAGTTGAAATGCTCCAACTCCTCGATGGCGATCTCCGTCAACTCCGGCAGTGATGCCGTCAACTGCTGGTAACGCTGCAGTTTGAGCGCCGATTGGGCCGCTTTTCGCTCCAAATGAGCATGATCGATCAAGACGGCGTCCAAATTCGACAACACCTTGGCCAACCACGATTCCGGAGGCTTGGCTCTGAGCATCAACATCGGTACAACCACGCAGAGCGCGGCGTACGAACCGTAAGGTAGAGTCCGCCTGCTTGGCAAATCCCATAAAAAATCCGTTTTTTGCTGATTCACGGGATTCTGATGCTTGACAGTTGACGCGATACTGTTAGTTTTCCCGCCCTTTTTCCGAGCGAAGGAGGGGAAAAGGGGACGCGCTTCACGGCGCACAGACGACTTTGAACCGCATTCTTCCCGCTCACTGGGAGGATTTTTTTAGATTCAGATGAAACAAACATTCCAGCCGTCGAACATCCGACGCAAACGCAGGCACGGTTTCCGCGCACGTATGGCCACCAAGGCAGGTCGCAAGATTTTAGCCGGGCGCCGCGCACGCGGCCGGGCGCGTCTCACTCCCGCCTAAGCCCTTCCGGCACCCATGACGGCCTCCGGCCTAACTGCGATTTTTCCAAAGTCCAGCCGTATCCAAGCCAGTGCGGATTTCCGGGCCAACCGGGAAAACGGTCAGCGCTTGGCCAGGGGCTGTCTTTTGGCAAATTGGCAGACACTTCCGCCGGAGTCCCCTTCCCGTCTCGGGGTGGTCACCAGCCGTCGGATTGGCAAGGCCACCGTCCGAAATCAGGCTCGCCGAATGATGCGCGAGTGCTTCCGGCTTCATCGCCGGGAGTTGCTCGAACCGGTCGACTTGGTCTTGGTTGCGAGACAGTCCATCGCCGGCCGAGGGTTTCGTGCGGTGGAACGGGACTTTCTCAGACTGCTGAAACAAACCGGTCTGCTGCCGCCATCCACAGGGTCCGCCTACGCCACAGCCAACACAGATTGATGAACCCATTTCAACACATCCTCTTGTTGGTGATCCGGTTTTATCGACTGGTTCTATCGCCGGCCAAAAATGCCCTGTTTGGCCCGGGAGGTTCGTGTCGATTTTCGCCATCCTGCTCGGCGTATGCGCTGGATGCCATCAAGGCCCACGGCGCGCTGCGGGGCTGTTGGCTTGGGCTCCGCCGAATCGTGCGTTGTCACCCGTGGGGCGGGTGCGGCCATGATCCCGTCCCCGCCAAGTGGACTGAGTTTGGCCAAGCCAAGACCCCGCGTTAAAAGAACAAACTTTCATGGACCGTACCGGAATCATCGTTGTCATCATTTGCGTCATCCTGCTTTTCCTGACGTGGCCGGAATTGCCGCAGCGCCCGCAGCAACCGCAGCCTGTGACAACCTCCACCAATGTCGTTGGCACCAATGTGGTTCAGCAACCAAGCCAGCCGACCGCCACTCCCCTGCCTTCCGCTCCGGGGATCAAACCTTCCATCGAGTTGGAGTCGGAAAAACTAGTATCGCTCGAGACTGAGGATTCAGTTTACACATTCACCTCAGCCGGCGGACTGAAAACGGTGGGGC
>JAPPPH010000146.1 GCA_028817635.1 Verrucomicrobiales bacterium
TCTTCGCGCAGTTTTACCATATTCACGGGCGCAAACCGTACCCGATGCGCGCGGTGATCACCCGCGATCATGTCTACGTTTTCAACGCGTGGTCCAACGGCAAACGCACCTACAGCGCAGAGCCGATGGCCGGCCTGACGTACCGGGCAATGAAGCGAGCGGGCGAAAAAAACGCGCGCCTGGCCAAGCGTGTGCACCACCTCGAATACCGGACGGTAGAGGAATTTTACGACCTCAAAGACGATCCGTTCTGTCTCAACAATCTGGCCGCCGACCGACCCACCGCGATGAGCAAGCTCCAAAAACAGTTGCGGGACTGGATGGTGCAGTACGGCGACTTTGCGATGGAGGCGTTCGACCAACGCGACTCACCTGCCGCGCTGGAGAAATTCATGAAGGACTACACCGAGCGCTCGGGCAAAGAGGTCGAGGCACTCAAGCCGTACGAGGAGGCCAAGCGTTACCGGTTCTGACCGATGAAACCATTCGCACTCCCGGGGCAACACGAATACGACGGCCAGGCGTTTCCTCTGGGGATCGATGTTGCGACGGAGTCGCTGGACGAAGCCTGCGCCTGGGCGACCGGCGCGGCGCCGGAACTCTCCCGATTAGCGGGTGAGCATGGCGCAGTGTTGGTGCGGGGTCTGCCCTTGGCCAAGCCGGAGGAGTTCGATGCAGTGGTAAGCGCGCTTGGTTATCCCAATTTCTCCTACGCAGACTCGTTGTCCAACGCCTATCGCATCAACCACACACCGCGTGTTTTTTCTGCCAACGAGGCCCCAGCGGAGGTCACCATCTTCCTGCACCACGAAATGGCGCAGACCCCGTTTTATCCGTCCAAGCTGATCTTCTTTTGCCAAGTCGCCGCCGAGGAGGGCGGAGCCACGCCGGTGTGCCGTTCCGACATTCTTTGGGAACGACTCAAGGTGGAGTACGGGGCATTCGCGGCGGACTGCGAAACCAAGGGACTCCGCTATACCAACGTCATGCCGGGGGAGGCCGACGCCGAGTCCGGGATGGGGCGCAGTTGGCAAAGCACCCTCAGCGCCGACAACCGCGAGGCGGCCGAGGTGCGCTTGGCCAAGCTCGGCTACACGTGGGCTTGGCAGGCCAACGGTGACCTGTCCGTCACCACTCCAGTGCTTCCTGCCGTGCGCCGTCTGGCCAACGGCCGCACCAGTTTTTTCAACCAACTCATCGCGGCCTTCAACGGCTGGAAAGACACTCGCAATGATCCGTCCCGGGCGATTCGTTTTGGTGATGGCAGCCTGCTTAATCCGACAGATGTCGCTGCGGCCAGCGCCGTCGCCGACGAGTTGACGTTCGACATCCCATGGCAGCAGGGCGACATCGCCTTGGTGGACAACTACGTCGCCATGCACGGCCGCCGGACGTTTGAGGGCACCCGCAAAGTCCTCGCCTCCCTCGTGGCGTGATGATCAAAATACTTGCCCAAGCGCTTGGCTGACTCGCCCCTCACCCCTATCCCCTCACCCTTTATTCCACTCTGTTTTCGATTGAGGAAATCGGGCGGAGCGCGTCTAATCGCGGGGATGCATCAGATTTTCAAAAGAGCATTGCTGTCGCTTGGTTGGGTCGCGATTGGGTTAAACGCAGCTCCCACGGCGGAGCAGGTTGAGTTTTTCGAAAAAAAGATTCGCCCGGTTTTGGCTGAACACTGCTATGAGTGCCACAACAGCAGCGGTAAGGAGAAGGGCGGCTTGGCGTTGGATTGGGCAGGCGGCCTGGCCGTGGGTGGCGACAGCGGCTCGTTACTGGGCGAGGGTGATCCCGCGAAGAGTCTTTTGCTGCAGGTAATCCGCCACGAGGAGCCGGACATGAAGATGCCCAAGGGCGGCCCGAAGCTGTCTCCTGAGGTGATCGCGGATTTTGAAAAGTGGGTGACGGACGGAGCGCCGGATCCCCGTACCAACAAGCTGTCGAAGGAGGAAATCGCGAAGGCCACATCGTGGGAGACCATTCGCGAGCGACGCAAGCAGTGGTGGAGTTTTCAACCCATACGCCAAACGGCACCGCCGAAGGTCGATGGCGATTGGGCACGGTCGGATATCGATCGATTCATTCAGGCTGGCTGGAAAGGTACCGAACTGTCGCCCGCAGCGGATGCCGGTGCGGAGGCGTTGATTCGACGAATGTCGTTTTCGATCATCGGCCTACCCCCGACGCCGGAGGAGACGGCATCGTTCGTGAAGGCGGCGGCGGAGGATCGACAGGCCGCAGTCGAGGCGGCTACGGCACGGCTGTTATCGTCGCCGCATTTTGGGGAACGCTGGGCGCGGCACTGGATGGACTGGGTGCGTTACGCCGAGTCGCTTGGCAGTGAGGGCGACCCGGGCATTCCATTCGCGAATCAGTACCGGAATTATCTCATTCGCGCGCTCAACGCCGATGTGCCGTACGATCAGTTGCTGCGTGAACACATCGCGGGCGACCTGCTGGAGCAGCCGCGGCTGAATGACGAGTTGGGGCTGAACGAGTCGGCCATCGGCCCGGCGCATTACCGGTTCGTGCTGCAGGGCTTCGCGCCCACAGACGCGCTCGATGAACTGGTGCGAACGACCGAGAACCAGATCGACGTGGTCAGCAAGGCGTTCCTTGGTTTGACCGTGTCGTGCGCGCGTTGTCACAACCACAAATTCGATGCCATCAGTCAGGAGGATTACCATGCGTTTTACAGCATTATGACCAGCAGTCGCCCGGCGACGATCGATGTGAACACACCGGAGCGCCGAGAGAAAAACAAGGCGGCCTTGGCCAAGCTCAAGCCGCAGATTCGGCAGGCATTGGCGGATCAATGGCTCGAGGAGGCAGCGGAGATTGCGGCGAAACTGGCCGAGCCAAGCGGACGCTGGAAGGAACTCATCGAGGGCGCGAAGGACAACAAGAATCCGCTGCACGCCTGGCACAAGCTGCGCTTGGCCAAGGGCGAGGAGTTCGCCAAAACCTGGCGCCAGTTGGCCGGGGAATTTGCCCAAAGCCAGAAAGCGCTCAACGAGCAGCGTGCGCGTAGCTACGCACAACGCTGGCAGCTTGGCCGTGACGCCGCCTCGCTTGGCCCGTGGGTGCTCGATGGCAACGGCCTCGACGGCACCGTGGCCAAGCCGGGAGCGTTTCGTGTGCTGCCGGGTGGCGACCGTGTGGTCGATGCCATTTTGCCGGCCGGCGTCTATTCGCATCTCCTTTCCGACAAACACGCTGGCGTGCTGAGTTCGCCGGCGTTCAAGGCCGGCGAAGGCCAACGGCTTTACGTCCGTGTGGTGGCCAACGGCGATGTCATGACGCGCTACGTGGTTCAGAACTACACGCGCGGCGGAACGGTTTACCCGACGACACGGCTGCGCGACGGCAAGTGGCGCTGGCAGTCGTGGGACATCGGCTACTGGTCGGGCGACGACCTGCACCTCGAGGTGACGACTGCCGGCGAGCAGGCGATCCTTTTTTCGAACAAAGCCAACTCGTGGTTTGGCGTTACTGACGTGCTGGTGACTGGCAAGGATCAACCCGCACCCAAGGAGGAGATGGCCGAATACGTGCAGCCGGTATTTGCCAAGGAAGAACCAGCCAACGCCAAGCGCTTGGCCAAGCGCTACACCGCCGCCGTGCGGCAAAGCATTCGAGCATGGCGAAAGGGCACCATGTCCAACGAACAGGCGCAGTTCCTGAACTATTTCGTGCGAGAAGGGTTGTTGACCAACACGCCGGATGTTACGTCCGAGGTCGCCAAGTTGGTTGCCGAATATCGCAAACTCGAGGCCGAGGTGCCGTCGCCACAGCGTGCCCCCGGCGTGCTGGAGGCTGAGGCGGCCAACCGGCCGCTGTTTGTGCGGGGCAATCACAAGCAACCGGCGCAGGCCGTGCCGAGGCGTTTTCTTGAGGCGTTCGATGCCAAGCCGTTTGATGCGAAAAACTCCGGCCGCGTGGAACTGGCCGAGGCGATGCTGCGCCCGGACAACACCCTCACCGCGCGCGTGATTGTGAACCGTATTTGGCATCATATGATCGGGCGCGGCCTCGTGGGTACGCCGGATAATTTTGGAAAACTCGGCGAGCAACCCACCCACCCGGAACTGCTCGACTATCTGGCCAGGCGCTTTGTTGCCGAGGGTTGGTCGATCAAGAAACTGGTGCGCGAAATCACGCTCACCCGGACGTTCCAACTGGCAGTGACTCCGTCGGGTAACGCCGCTGAAACAGACCCCGAAAACCGTTTGCTGGCCCGGGCGAATGTCCGTCGGCTGGAGGCCGAGGCGATTCGAGACGCGATGCTGCAGGCAAGCGGTTCGCTGGATCGCAGCCCGCTCGGTGGATCGGACAATGCAGACAGCAACCGGCGCAGCCTTTACCAGCGGATCATTCGCAATCGTCTGAACCCGTTTTTGACCGTCATGGATGCGCCGGTGCCGACCAGTACGACTGGCCGCCGCGACGTGACCAATGTCCCCGCGCAGTCGCTCACCATGATGAACGATCCGTTCATCCTCTCGTTGGCCGAGCGGTTCGCCAATCGTGTTAAAGGCGACGAAAGTTTGAAGACGGTGGAGGCGCAGGTGGATGCGATGTTTCGGATGGCGTTAAACCGTACTGCGACGCCGAACGAACTCAACGGAGCCAAGGCGTTCCTTGGCAATGCCGACGCGCAGGCGATCCGCGCGAAGGACGCGCTGCTGAACACGAACGAAGAAATCAGGAATATCGAGGCGCAACTGTCGGCACTGCGCGAACCGCTGCGCAAACAGCTCTTGGTCAAGCGCAAGGAGGGCGAGGCATCGGCCGTGGCCGGGCCTAAGCCATTCGCTGCATGGGATTTCAGCCAGGGGACAAAAGATCAGCTTGGCCAAGCGCACCTGTCGCTCGAGGGTGGCGCAAAGGTTGAGGGCGGCGCGCTGGTGTTGGATGGCAAACAGGGATTTGCCCGAAGCCAGCCCTTGGCCAAGCGGCTCCGTGATAAAACCCTCGAGGCGTGGGTGCAGCTAAGTGATCTTGGCCAGAAAGGCGGCGGAGTCGTCACCGTGCAAACCCGGAATGGGGTGAATTTCGACTCCATCGTCTACGCAGAAAAACAGGGTCGCCGCTGGTTGGCCGGGAGCGAAAACCACAGTCGAACCGATGATTTCAATGGACCAAAGGAAAATGAGGCGCTCGAAGGGCCGGTGCATCTGGCCATCGTGTATCACGCAGACGGAAAGATCACAGGCTATCGCAACGGTAAACCTTACGGGCGAACCTTCCGCAAGGATGCGTTGCGCGAGTACAAGTCCGGTGATGCGGAGGTGGTATTCGGGATGCGCCACGGCAAGGGAGCCAGCGGCGATCGGATGTTGGCCGGCCGGGTGTTCAAGGCGCGCGTTTACGACCGGGCGCTGAGTGCCGAGGCGGTGATGGCTTCCTTCACCGGGAACACCAGTTTTGTTTCGGAGGAACAACTCCTCGCAGCGATGACCGAGGAACAACGCGCTTCGCAAGCCAAGCTGCAGGCGCGCTTGGCCGAGTTGCAGAATTCCAAAACCGAACTCGAGGAAGCCAGCAAATCAGCCCAAGACCCATGGCGTGATTTGGCCCAAGCGATGTTTAATCTCAAGGAATTCATTTACTTGCGGTGAACGGTGCTCGGTTCGCGGTGCTCGGTTCTCAGTCGAAATGAGAATAGAACGATTTGAAGAAATTGAGGCATGGATGGTTGCGAGGGAGTTGACTCGTGGTGTGTATCGTTTGGTGAAGACGTCGAATCTAAAAAATGACTATGCGTTGCGCGACCAGTTGACACGTGCGGCTGGTTCCGTGATGCATAACATCGCCGAGGGGTTTGACGGCGGAAGTAACGCGGAGTTTTCTCGTTTTCTCCAATACGCCAAGCGCTCCTGCAGCGAGGTTCAAAGCCAGCTTTATATCGCTGTCGATCAGGGCTATTGCGAACCATCTAGATTTGATGAACTTTACGAACAAGCTAGACTGGCGCGATCCAAGATCGGTGCATTTATTAAATATTTAAACAAACCAAAATAAGATGAATAAAAACATACAAAACTACCAGCAACCGAGCACTGAGCACCGAGCACCGAGCACCGGCGTGACAAGGCGGGAGATGCTGACGCGGTGCTCGACTGGGTTCGGCATGTTGGCGTTGCAGGGGCTGATGTCGAACCGGGCGTTTGCTGAGGCGGTTGGCGGGCGGAAGCTCAAGGCCAAAGCGAAGCACGTCATCCTGTGCTACATGTCAGGCGGCGTGTCGCAGGTCGATTCGTTCGACCCGAAACCGAAGCTGCGCGAATTGCACGGCAAGCCGATGCCGGTGAAGGTGGAACGCACCCAGTTCAATCGCAACGGCAACGTGATGGCTTCGCCGTTCGAATTCAAAAAACACGGGCAGAGCGGGCTTGAGGTCAGCAGCATGTTTCCGCAGCTATCGACGGTGGCGGACGAACTGGCGGTGATCCGCTCCATGACCAGCAAGGTCAATGAACACGCGCAGGGCAACTACGCGTTTCATACCGGGTTTCCGTTCATGGGCCACCCGTCCGCAGGGGCGTGGGTGTCGTATGGCTTGGGGACGGAAAACCAAAACCTGCCCGGCTTC
>JAPPPH010000134.1 GCA_028817635.1 Verrucomicrobiales bacterium
GGGCAAACCTCCACGCAAATCTGGCAACTCATGCAAACAGAAACGTCGATGTCAAAAGTCGCCGGATAAAACTGGGCCTTGTTGCCGCCGCGTTCCTTCTTGTCCTTGCTCTTCTCGATGTAAATGCATTGAGGCGGGCATTCGCGTTCGCAGATTTGGCAGGCCACACAGCGGATGTTATCCATCGCCTCGCCCTCATCGTGCAACAGCATCGGAAAGTTGCGGCTATAATGGGTGACTGTGGTGGTGTCGCTTAGCTGTTCTGCTTCCTCCTTCGGGTAATCACCGGCGCGTTCCGGTAGCTTGTCGTCGGTGCGCCAGGCATACTCGTTCGTGGTCAGGCGTTCCTTGTCGAAGTAGGATCCGACAAAGTTTTTCAGCGTCACCGCCATGCCTTTGAAAATACCGCCACCTAACAAGCTCATCGGTCCACCTCCCCGAGTACGATGTCGATGCTACCGAGGATGATTACCGCATCCGCCACCTGTTGGCCAATGCACATGTCCCGTAGCACAGTGAGGTTAATGAACGAAGGCGGCCGTACTCGGAATCGATACGGCTGGGTGGTGCCATCTGCAACGAGGTAAAAACCAAGCTCTCCCTTGGGCGCCTCGACGCGGCCGTAGGACTCCGCCTTGGCCGGCTTGAATACTTTTCCGGCGTTGCCCATGATTGGGCCGTCCTCAATGCCGTCGAGCGCCTGTTTCAAAATCTCGATGCTCTCTCGCATCTCGAGCATCCGCACCATGAACCGGTCGTAGCAGTCACCAACATCGCCTTCTGAGAAAGGGACACGAAATTTGAACCGGTCGTAGATGCCGTAGCGATCCACCTTGCGAATGTCGTAATTTACGCCGCTCGCGCGCAGCATCGGGCCGGTAATCCCGGCGCTGATGGCCAGCTCTTTCGAGAGGTTTCCAACGCCCTGTGTGCGGCTGAGGATGATCTCGTTTTCGCAAAGCAGTTTCTCGTACTCATCGAGAAATTTTGGGAAACGATCGACCACTTCGCGCGTGCGCTCCAGCCATCCCTCGGGCACGTCGCAGCGCAGTCCACCAAAACGAAAGTAGTTGCACATCATGCGTGCGCCGCTGGCCTGCTCGAACAGGTCGAGGATTTTTTCACGCTCACGAAAAGCGTAGAGCAGGGGGGTGCCAAGCGCTCCGAGGTCGTTCACGAAAAAGCCAACGAGCGAGACGTGGTTCACCAGTCGGGTGAGTTCCGACATGATCACGCGCAGGTACTCGGCGCGTTCCGGGATTTCGATTTCGATCAACTGCTCGGCCGCGAGTGCGTACGCCCAGTTGTTAGTCATGCTGTTGAAATAATCGAGACGGTCGGTGAACGGCATGCTCGCGAGGTAACTCATGCTCTCCGCAAGCTTTTCGTGATTGCGATGCAGATAGCCAAACACCGGCTTGAGGTCGACCACGGTTTCGCCGTCCAGCTTGACATCCATCCGAAACACGCCGTGCGTACTCGGGTGGTGTGGCCCCATCGAGACTTCCAGCAGGCTGGTCTCCAGACCATCCTGTTGAATCAACTCGTAGTTGGGCGCAGCAGCAGTCACTTCATGAAACACACCCGCTTGGCCAAGCGGGTTCAGTTGTGAAATGTGGGTTGAATTTGGATGCCCCCTCTCCCTTGAGGGAGAGGGCCGGGGTGAGGGTGAAAATGTGCGAGTTGTTACGTTGGTTGCGATTTTGTGACAATTGCCTTTCCCCCTCATCCGGCCTTCGGCCACCTACTCTTCCAGTGGGGGAGTAGGGATTTGAAAAACAGCGCTTGGCCAAGCGCTGTGAATCCGTTTTCGGAGTAGCCAAATTCAAAAAATCACCTTTCCCTTTTGATGTTTCTCCAGAATCTCATCGTGCGGGGTCGGCTCCCATTCGTAGTCGAACGGCTCGACGTAATCCTTGCGCATCGGGTGTCCTTCAAACTCATCCCACATCAGGATGCGCCGTTGATCCGGGTGCTCGGTGAAATTGATGCCAAACAAATCGTAGATTTCCCGCTCCTGCAGTTCGCAGCTTCGCCAAACGGGGGTCAGCGACTGTGCCTCCGGTTTTTCCCGGGTCGTGCGCTGTTTCATCACGAGCGGCCCGGTGCGCTTTTCCATCGAGTAAAGATGGTAAACGACTTCCATTCGGGCGGGGTCCTTGTGAATGATCGTCTCCGTCTTGCCCTCCTCGTTTTTGACCTTCTCTTTAAATTCGCGGTCGAGGTAGTCGATGCCGGTGACGTTGCTACAATAGTCGAGCCGAAATGCCTCGTCATCGCGCAGCCAGATGGCGACCTCCGTGGCTTTTGCTGACGGGACGATCAATGTGCCAAACTCCTCGTCCCACTCCACTTCCGGGAATCGTTGCAAAACAGCCTCGTGGGGGATCGCCTCGCTCATGCAGTGGCTTCCTCCGCTTCCTCTTCGGCCGGTGCGTTGGGGTTGGCCGGCGGCTGCCACACATCCGGGTTGTAAGGTGGTTCAAGGTCGGTACCGGTGAATTCCGGGATGGGATACTGGCGGCGTCCTTCGGTGAATGCCGGGTCGGACTTGATGTCCTGCGTCCGGATTTTCTCCTGCAAATAGTTCAGCGACTGCAGCACGGCCTCCGGTCGAGGTGGGCAGCCGGGCAGATACACGTCCACCGGGATGTAGCGGTCGATCCCCTTGAGCACGTTGTAGCCTTGCTTGAACGGCCCTCCGGAGATCGCGCACGCTCCCATGGCGATCACCCATTTCGGCTCCGGCATTTGGTTGTAAATGCGCACCACCTGTGGGGCCATTTTCTTCGTCACCGTGCCGGAGACGATCATGAGATCAGCCTGGCGAGGGGAGGGACGAAACACCTCCGAGCCGAAGCGGGAGATATCAAAACGCGACGTCGCCGAGGCGATCATCTCGATGGCACAACAGGCGAGGCCGAAGGTCAGTGGCCAGACCGATCCTCCACGGGCCCAGTTGTAGAGAAAGTCCACCTTCGAAACGATCACTCCGGCGCGTTCCAGTTCGGCGCGAGTCGTGTCGTCAAGTTCGACGCTGGGGGATGTGTTCGGAGTCGTCATTTCCAAGTTAGCACGCCCTTGATCCAGAGATAAATCAAGCTCTCGGCGAGGAGCAGAATAAAGATTCCCATCGCGAGGAACGCGCCAAAGGACAGGTCGGTGAAGGCCACCGCCCACGGGTAAAGAAACACCACCTCGATGTCGAAGATCACGAAGGCCAGTGCGTACAGGTAGTACTGCACCTTGAACTGCACCCATGAGTCGCCCTTGGACTCCAGTCCGCACTCGAAGGTGGATTCCTTGATTTCGCCCGGTTTACGGGGCGCGAGAATGGCGGAAAGGATGAGCGGGGCACAGGCAAACCCCACCGCCAACACCATCATGACGGCCAGTAGCAAATAGGCGGAAAACGGATCGCTATTCGCACCCAGCAAAGGCACAGCATCGCTATGCTTCATGAGGATTCCGGTTGGCATGACGGTCAGCACACAGGGGCACGCGGAGAAGTTCGTGACTGCTTCGCGGACGGGCAGAGCATTGGGATTTGGGACGAGAAGTCAAGACCCTCTTTTCAGAGCCTAAATAGCGCTTGGCCAAGCGCTTGGCTCAATCCTCCGCTTGGCCAAGCGGAGGAGCCAGCACCACGCGAAACCCGGCCAAAATCCAGCGGTAATCCGGCTCCTGTGCCTCCGCCCTGCATGCTGATCGAAGGATGTTGCTTGGGCAGTAATAGGCGCCGCCCCGGAGTACTTTCAGCTTGCCAGTGGTGGAGAAAGCTTTGCCGCCGGGATAAGCCAAATAGGCATCCGTACACCATTCAAACAGATTGCCATGCATGTCGTACAACCCCCATGGGTTCGGCTTGAGTTTGCCGACCGGCTCAGGTCGGTCTCCACTGTTCCCGGCCCACCATCCGTATTCGCTGAGTTGCTCTGCTGAATCACCGTAACTGTAGGCTCCTTTGGTGCCAGCACGGCAGGCGTATTCCCACTCCGCCTCGGTCGGCAGCCGGTAGACATACTCCTTGGGTAACAGCCCAGCTGCCCCTTTCACGTTAGTCAGCCGTTTGCAGTATTCGATCGCTTCGTGCCAGGTAACCCTGTTTACAGGCATGTCGGGGGAAAACTCCGTGTTGCTGGGGTTTTTACCCATCAGATCGAGGTAACTCTTCTGCTTAACCTCATACCGATCCATCCAAAATCCATGAGGCACAACGGCCTTAAGGGCCGGGCCCTCGTCCATGAATCGCCCGGGTTCGTCCTCGGGACTGCCCAATTGGAATTGGCCGGGAGGAATCCAAACCATCTGGTCCGGAAGGGTGAGATTTTGCCAAGAAAGCCTGAAAAATGCCGTTTTTTCACTGGATTGGGCGAGGGGAAGGGCCGCTTTTGGCAGTTTTTTTACCGGAAAAGCGTGAACCGGTTTCCAAAGATTTTGTTCAATTCGCGAGCCGTTCGTTTTCCACAACACGGCCAAGCCGCTTTTCGGCAACTCGGAGGCTGAAATCGACAGGCCACCGCCCTGAGCATCAAAATCCACGTGCAACTTGGCTTGGCCAAGCGCATCCGGGGCGCACAGCGACGCGGCAATAACGCACAATGCGTTGGTGAACGATAATGTGAAAAACCTCACTTTTCCGCCAAAAGTACGCCAATCGATGGATAGGGGTTACATTTGCGTGTGCGATTGTCTCTCAGAAAAAAAGAAACCGGCGGGGCCAGTTTGAAGAAAACTGCAACCCCGCCGGGGATAGTTCGAGGATGCAATGCCAGTTAGTAGTAGACTCTTACGACAGCGCTTGCATCCGCACGCCGTGCAAGATGCGCGGTAGACTACACGATTTTTCGTGCCTAACAAGAACTTTTTTCACTGTGACGTTTTTGTGACGATACAGACTGTTTAACCCCTGTTTTCAGGGGTTAAAAATAGAGGTTGCCCATCATTTTGGGTTTTTTGATGAATGTCACTCCCTTAACCCACTCGACGTGGCCATCGTAAAACCCTTCATTGGAACCTTCAGGTTCGTCGCCCCGATCATTGTAATGGTTGACACCCCGCATGAGCGGGTTTGGGTCACCCGGACGTCCCCATGAACCCTGATATTTGCGGTTCAAATCCGCCCAAATCACCTCGTAATGGGGTGAGTCTGTGCTTTTTACCGCGAAAACCGGGGTACGGACCTGTTCCTGAAACATTGCCTTGTTGTTGGCGTAACGCTTCTCACCGGCAAAATAAAAGTAGCCCATCACCGAGTCGCGCCCGCCCGGCCATGCCCAGAAATCATCCCGGTTCCAACTCCGGTTGGAGGGGCAGTAAAACATCGGCCGCCGAATATGGTATTGATTCGTCATCGTGTCGCGAAACCAGACCGAGTTCCAATAAGGATTGCTCGAGCCGCCGGGGGGAAATGCGTCATCGTTGTCGCCGGCGTACATGGCGAGCGAGAGCAGCCATTGGTGGGCGTTGTTTTTGCAGGTCGTCCGGTTGGCCTGTTCCTTCGCACGCGCCAACGCCGGCAGTAGCAGGCTGGCGAGGATTGCGATGATGGCGATCACCACCAACAACTCGATTAGCGTGAACGCAGCACGACGATCCCTGGCCTCAAACGGTACTTTCATCGGAACGGACGCGTAGTTTGAAAACGGAACCGATTGTTGGCAAGCCATCAATCACCTCGCGCTTGGCCAAGCTGCTTGGAATTTCGCGGCAGCGTCTTGGAGTGCGGTGCTCTGCACCGCTATGGATCGTGCTTGAAGGCGGCAGGGACTACCTCACTCCACGCCGCCGCCGTCCATCCCGCGTGCTTATTCCCGCAGGCGCATGGGGCGATTGTCGCGGGTGCGGATGAGGTCTTGCAAGCGGTCGACATCACGGGCTCTTTGTTCGTTGAGCAACACTGGGTTGGCCGGGTTCGGGAGGGTGATGCGTTGTTCGCTCTGCCAAATTTTCATCGCTTCCTTCTGCTTGGCCAAGCGCTTGGTTTCGTCGGCAACGAAGTCATACTTGTAGGCCACAAAACCGGGCTGCTTCAGTAACGCCTTGTGCGCGATGTAGCGAACGGCAGAGTACGGGTCGTTGAGTGTGTCGGCCAACAACGGCGACTGCCAGCCGCTTCCGCTGGCGATCATCGCCGGTTCCCAACCCATGTGCCATGCGGCCAGTGCACGCTGCCCGGCGTCTCCGTTGAGCAACCACACGGCGGAGGCGGCGGTGGTTTTGTGGATTGGCGGCACCTCGACCTTGGGTTTGCCGGTGCGTTTGGCCAAGTGCTCAGCCGTCCAGTCGAGAGTCTTGTCGAGGTGGCAAAGGTTACAGGCGTTGGGGCGACCGGTCTTGAGGGTGGTCGTCACGTCGGG
The DNA here is from genome assembly GCA_028817635.1 of Verrucomicrobiales bacterium. Classification (GTDB taxonomy): domain Bacteria; phylum Verrucomicrobiota; class Verrucomicrobiia; order Limisphaerales; family UBA1096; genus UBA1096. The sequence continues at coordinate 6,360 of JAPPPH010000134.1, forward strand.
GGACTCGATCGTGTGTCCCCGAATCGCCTTGAGCAGCCCGTACGAGGTGTGTGGCATGTGGCAATTGTAACAGTTGCTGCCGGCGGAATTGGCGGCGTGGCGAGTGTGCGCGGTGATATCGTTGGCCATTTCCTTGTGACACTGTAGGCAGGCCTGATTGCTACGCATGCCGCGGGCGAGTTGGTCGTTCGGATCACTCTTGTTCATGGAGTGGCAACTCAGGCAGGAC
>JAPPPH010000153.1 GCA_028817635.1 Verrucomicrobiales bacterium
TCCTTGGGGCACTCAGTCCGGTCAGTTTTTTCGCGACGCTCAACATGCCGTCATCGGGGGATGGTTCCGGTCGGTTCGCCTGGCACGGGGCCAGCCTGTTGATGCACACATGCCTTATCGCCTTCGCCGGCATCACCGCACACGCCCGGCTGCTGCATTACGTTCGGGAGTTTGCAGACTCCAGTCGAGCCGGGACCCATGCGTTCTTCGCATGGTTGGCGGGTAATCTTTTTGTCGGGGCACAGGTGTCGTGGAATCTGCGCCCGTTTTTTGTGTCGCCAGGGCTTGAGGTGGAATTTCTCCGCGACGACCCGTTTAACGGCAACTTTTACGAGGCAGTGATTGTTGCACTCAAAAACGTCTCTCAATTTTAGGAAGATACTGAAACTAACATGAACGAAAACGAACAGGATTCAAAAAAGGGAACAGTCGGAAGCGCAAAAGGGGGCATCCCGCCGAGCATCAGCGATGCGCAGTCGGGCTTTGTCCCAATGGAGGGCGGCGCCTCTTTTTCAAATCTGCTCAGCAAGCTGTTGCGGAAGCCGTTGTCTATTTTTCACGAACTCGAAACGAAGGAGGCGCTATGGAAAATCCCGAGCACGCTTATCCTGATTTCCGTGGTCAGCCTGACGGTGTTTGGTTTGGTGGTCGGCACGTTCTCCTGGGGGGACCAAATCTGGGCGGCCCCGCTGAAAATCGTTTCCGGCCTGATGTTCAGTGCGCTGATCTGTTTGCCGAGCCTCTACATTTTCACCTGCATCGGCGGGTTGGAGGCGCGTTTCAGCACGGTGGTGGGGATGTTATGCTCGATCGTGGCGCTTTCGGGTCTGCTTTTGGTCGGGTTCGCGCCGGTGGTCTGGCTGTTCAGCGTCTCAAGCACCTCGGCGGTGTTCATCGGTTTCATGTTGCTCGCATTGTGGATGATCTGCGTCGGGTTTGGCTTCACCCTCGTTTTTCGTGCGGGCAAGGCGATGGGCATGACCAACACCGGGCATCTGCTGGTTTGGTGTCTGATTTTCCTGTTGGTTACTGTCCAGATGACGACCACGCTGCGCCCGATCGTTGGGGAGTCGGACGCGCTCTTTAACTTCGAGGAAAAGAAATTTTTTCTCCAGTACTGGAGCGAGGAATTGCAACGAGCGACCGATTAACCTGCGCTAGACTCACTTGGCCAAGCGCTTGGCCAGTTGCTTGACGGTTGGTAGCTTGGCCAAATCCTTCTCCTTGAGGTGCATGTACACGGCGCGGTTCCACAGGTGGGGGAGGAACAGGTGGATTGTTCCGTCATCGATCACCGCGTCCATGTAGGATGAATTGTGGTTGAACCATCCGTTCTTTGCCGGGTTGGAGCGGGTGGCGTTCGTGAAGAGAAAACGCGGCTCGCTCCAGTTCCGTCCGCCATCCTTCGACAGCGACACCCAGATTTCCGCACGATCCTTCATGCCATCCATCTTGCCGGTCAGCCCAACGTACTGTGTGTTGATGTGCCGGTTGTGGAAAAAGGTGATCAGCGTTTTGCCGTCGCTCAGGTGAAACACCATCGGTGGTGCATCGGGATGAACAAGCGGTGAGGCCTTGGGATCAGCCCAAGTTTTGCCGTCATCCGTGCTGCGCGATTCCCAGATACGACCGGTGGGTGTGCGCGCCATGAAATACACTTCGCCATTGCCAAGCGAGATTGGGCGACCCTCGTCCATTCGACTAAACATTGGCGAAAACCAGCCGTCCGGTCGCACGCCGGGTAGCAACGTCCACGACTTGCCTTTGTCGTCGCTGCGGAGGATGTACTGGCGTGTGATGAGGGGATTTTTTGACCAGTCGGCCGCGTGGGAACCAAGAATCCACGCGCCGGAATCCGTTTCGCACATGCGGGTGACCGACATGCCGAGGAAACCGGGATCGTTCTTTGGTTTGATCAACGTGACCTTGCTCCACGTGTGGCCGTCGTCGTCCGACCAACGGTAGCCGATCGGGGTGTTTTCGTGCCGGCCCTTTTCACGGCTGTACTCGCTGGGGATCGGCTGTGTGCCGAAGGCGTAAATCCGTTTGCTGCCGCGAGGTATCAGCGGGATGAGCCCGTGTTGGCTGTAGTCGATGTCGAACGCGATTGACGGCCCTTTCCAAGTCTTTCCGTTGTCACTTGAGCGGTAGGCGATCATGTCATTGACCTTGCCGCTGCCCGCCGCGTAGTGGTTGCCCTCCGGGAACATCATTAGCAAGTCACCTTTCGGCGTCCGCACGCCGCGCGTCTCGAACAATCCTCGCAATCCCTGCTTGGCCGTGTGTAACACTTGTCCTTTCAGGACACGATGTCGCAACAGGCCCAGTTCCGTATCCGCGACGAAGCCACGGGGCGGCTTTGCCAAGCGCACCTTGAGCGGTTTTTTCACGCCGATCGAAAGTTCCTCAACCAGTTGAACCTCTGCCTGTGCTGTTGACCTGACGCAAACACCCAGCAGCAGGGCAACCAGCGCGGGTCGAATAAAAATAAACGGTTTCATTGCCGGGAAACGGTCGGAGGAATGGGCGTTTTTTTCAAGCGGATTTAATTCAGCGGCCAAGCGCTTGGCCAAGCGCGGGTCAAAAGTGAAAACGCAGAGCGGAAGAAAGGGCTTGCACGAATTAACTTTGCAATACAAAGTAACTCCGTGAACACGAACTGGGCTGAAGAAAATCTCAAGACGATCCGTTCCCTGATGGAGCAGGCGCGCCTCTATCGTCGGGCCATGGCGCCGCTGGCCTTGATGGTGGGAACGATGGGAGTGGTCGCTGCCGGATTGGCTCAGGTCCTTGGTTGGGTCGGACCGGAATATTTTGCCGGGTACTGGCTTGGCGTGGCTGTGGTATCCGCTCTGGCTGCGTTGCTCTTGGTACGTCGCCAGGCGCTGAATAGCGATGAGGCGTTTTGGTCGCCACCAACCCGCCGGGTGGCGCACGCCATGTTGCCAATGCTCGCAGCGGGTTTGGGCCTAGGTCTGTTTGAATTGCTCGAACATCCCGGGACGAGGGACAGCGTCCGGTTAACCGCTTTCTGGTTGATCCTCTACGGGGGAGCGTTGCATGCAGCCGGTTTTTTCATGCAGAGAGGGATCAAGTTGCTAGGCTGGCTGTATGTGCTCATTGGGCTGTTTTTATTGTATTTTTCAGCCGGTGGTTCTCCGCCATCCATCAATGAAAACGCCGCCCACTGGTTGATGGGATTCGGTTTTGGGGTGATCAACTTGGCTTACGGGGTTTACTTGAAGTTGACTTTGGAACCAGTGAAGACCGAGTGAACGCGGATTCGTTTCAGCAACTGGACAAGGTCATCCACGAAAAAAACCGGATGGCGATCATGTCTTTGTTGGCAGCCTCGGAGGAAATGTCCTTCACGGATATTCGAGAGTCGCTGAACATGACGGACGGCAATCTCATCACCCATATTAGGACGCTCCAAAAGGCGGGGTATGTCGCCGTGTCAAAATCGTTCAAGGACAAGCGTCCCCTGACCACGTGCCGCCTCACCGCGGAAGGGAGTGATGCGTTCGGTGGCTATGTGGATCTGCTGGAAGGCATCGTAAAACAAGCACGCAAAACCAAGTAATTTTTTAATACGAATCAAACAGAAAAATGAGCACTAATACTTTGCAATACAAAGTCGGATTAACTGTCCTCCGAGCGGAGCACATGGGCATGTGTTTTGGGGTGCGTGATGCCATCACCTTGGCCAAGCGCGAGGTCGATTCACGGCCGCTCACGGTTTTGGGTGAATTGGTGCACAACGACACTGTGCTTAATGATCTTCGTGGACGTGGTGTTCAGTTCGAGTCGCAACCAGATAAAGTCGAGACGGAGGCGGTGATGATTACAGCGCACGGTGCCTCGGACCGGGCCAAGGGGCGCGCAGAGGAGAGTGGCTTGAAATTGATGGATGCAACCTGCCCGCTGGTACACCACGCCCACAAACAGCTCCGGCAACTGGTCAAAGACGGGTATCCCCCGGTCGTGCTGGGTCGCCGAGGGCACGTGGAGGTGCGTGGGCGGACGGAGGATTTGGCGGAGTGCGATGTTGTTTTGAGCGAGGAGGATATTGACGCGTTGGCTCCGCGACAAAAGTACGGGGTGGTGGCACAATCCACCCAACCTATCGCGCGTGTTCATGAATTTGTGGGCTACTTGGAGAATCGTTTTCCGGCGGCTGAAGTGCGGTTTGTGGACACTGTCTGCCAGCCGACCAAGCAGAGGCAAAGCGCGGCGGTGGAGTTGGCCAAGCGATCCGATGTCGTGCTGGTGGTAGGTGGTGTTAATAGTAATAACACCCACGAGCTTGCCCGAACTTGCCGGGAGTTTTGTGACGAGGTGCATCATGTGCAGGGGCCGGGCGATGTGCGGTCGGAATGGTTGCCGGCATCGGGGACGCTTGGCATCACTGCCGGCACATCCACTCCAGATATACTTATCGATGCTGTGGAGGATCGGGTGCACCAATTGAGCGGTGGATTGCGGGAGACATCGCCAGAGGCGCAGCCGGCAATGGCCTGATTTGAAATAACTTCAAAACCAACCGGCGGCTTGGCAGGGTTCCGGCATGGTTTCAAAGATCCACTTGGCCAAGCGCTTGGCTGTGTTTGGGATGGCGTTTGCGGCGCTTGGCTTGACTGGGGGCAAACCGACGGCGGCTGATCGCTCGCTGCCGAAGGTAGAGGGGGAGACGCCGCGCAATATCATTTTCATTCTGGCGGACGACCATCGATATGACGCGATGGGTTTCGCCGGTCATCCGTTTTTGGAGACCCCCAATCTGGATCGCATGGCCAAGGGGGGAGCTTGGTTTCCCAATGCGTTCGTGACCACCTCACTTTGTTCGCCCAGCCGCGCGAGCATCGTCACCGGGCAGTACGCGCACAATCACAACGTGGTCGACAATTACAATCCGCTGCCGAAGGGACTGATTTTCTTCCCGGAATACATGCAGCAGGCGGGTTACGACACGGCGTTTGTCGGCAAATGGCACATGGGCGGCAACATCGACCACGCGCAGCCGGGCTACAATCACTGGGTGAGTTTCAAGGGGCAGGGCACGTACTGGTCCGACGGTCGGGGGACGAGTCGTAAGGTGCCGCAAAACAGTTACGACGGGTTCAATGTCAACGGCTGGCGGGTGGCTCAGAAGGGCTACATAACGGACGAGTTGACCGACTACGCACTGGACTGGCTGCGGATGCACAATGGGGATCGCCCGTTTTTCCTGACGCTCTCGCACAAGGCGGTGCATGCGGATTTCGTTCCGGCGGACCGGCACAAGGGGCGTTACAAGGACAAAAAGCTGCCGTTGCCGAAGACGTTCGACAAGTCCGGCAAGAACTTTCGCAATAAACCGCGCTGGCTCCGTGATCAGCGCAACAGCCGGCACGGCGTGGACTTCGCCTACAATCTGCCGGACTTCGACCTGAACGCCTACTACATTCGCTACTGCGAAACGCTACTCGCGGTGGACGAGAATCTTGGCCGGATTTTTGATCTGCTTGCGGAGCGCGACCTACTCAAATCAACGCTCATCGTCTACATGGGCGACAACGGGTTTCAGTTTGGCGAACAAGGGTTGATCGACAAGCGGACGGCGTACGAGGCGTCGATGCGCGTGCCGTTCCTGATGCATTGCCCGGAGGTGATTCAGGGCGGCTCGGTGATTAAAAAAGTCGTGGCGAACATCGACGTGGGGCCGACGTTGCTCGAGGCGGCTGGCCTGCCCACCCCGAAACAGATGGATGGCCGTAGCTTTTGGCAGTTGGCCAAGGGGAACGACATCCCGTGGCGCGACTATGTGTTGTACGAGTATTTTTGGGAGCGCAACTATCCGCACACACCAACCACGCACGCTGTTCGGGGGGAACGGTTCAAGTACATCCGCTACCACGGCTTGTGGGACACGGACGAACTGTACGACCTGCAAAACGACCCCCATGAGACGACCAACCTGATCTTCGAACCGGAGCACAAGGAAACCGTTGCCAAACTGAACAAGCGGTTGTTCGAGTTGTTGGCCGAGAGTGGTGGGACAAGCCTGCGCCTGGCCCCGGATCGTGGCCCGACATTCCCCAAGCGCCACCCTGAGCGTTCGGAAGCCGCCGATTTCCCCGGCCAATTCTACGGAACGAGCGAATGATTTTGTTGCGCTTGGCTAAGCGGGAAGGCGGAAAAACGGGACGCAGATTTTCAGGATTAACATTGATAGATGAAGGTAGGGCGTGTTGTTCCTATGCGCCTTGGTTGTCGAGGACGGCTGGGGGCAGCCGTCCCGGCCCTGCGCTTGGCCAAGCGGGCTTGACGCTTGGCCAAGTGGCCTTGAACATCGCCGCCGATTTTTACCATGTCAGATGAACTGAATTTTTTACCGAGTTTGACCGGCTCATTCGCTAAGCCGGCTGCTGAGAATCCCACTGTGGAAATGGTCGAGGCCGCCTATCGGCATCACGGCCTGCACTGGCGCTATATCAACACCGAGGTCGGCCCGGAGAATCTGGGCGCGGCGGTGGCCGGTGCGCGGGCGATGAATTGGGCCGGTTTCAATTGTTCGCTGCCGAACAAGGTGGAGGTGATCCAACACATCGATGGTCTGGGCGAATCCGCCTCGGTGATCGGCGCGGTGAATTGTGTCGTGCGCCGGGGTGATCAGCTCATCGGCGAAAACACGGACGGCAAGGGTTTCCTGAAATCGCTCGAGGAAATTGTTGATCCCGCCGGGAAACGGATCGTGATGTTTGGCGCCGGGGGCGCGGCGAGGGCGATCGGGGTCGAGGTGGCCCTTGCCGGGGCGACGCACATCACGATCGTGAATCGGTCCGAGGAGCGGGGGAACGAATTGGTGGCGTTGCTCAAAGACAAGACCTCTGCGGAGGCGGTTTTTGAAAAATGGGACGGCGACTATTCGGTGACTGAGGGCGTGGACGTGGTGATCAACGCGACATCGATCGGGCTGTACCCAGACGTCGATGCCCGATTGGCGCTCAATCTGGACTCGTTAACCCCGAACATGGTGGTGGCGGACGTGATCCCGAACCCGCCCCGGACAAACCTGATCAAGGACGCCGAGGCGAGCGGCTGTAAGGTGCTCGACGGCCTCGGCATGTTGGTGAATCAGGGCATCACCGGCATCGAGTACTGGACCGGCGTAACGGTGGATGGCGGCGTGATGCGCGCCCGGCTTGAGGAGTTGTTCGGCGCCTGAGAATTTTCGCCTTTCACCGGGGCAGGCGGCTCCGTAACGTTGGGCAACCACTTTGGAAAAATGAAACTGGGAATGATTAATTCGGCTTGGGAACAACACGGGGTTGGCCTCGTGGATGGTCTCAAGAAAACCAAGGAGCTGGGCTTCGACTGCGTTGATATTTTTGAGGACCCGATGGAGCCGGGTGCCGACGAGCGCATTGCGACCATCAAGCAGACCTGCGATGAACTTGAGCTGCCGATCATCAGCGTGGTCGGAGTGAGTGTTGGCCTCGTGGATTTTAATCCCTCCGTGCAGCGGTTTCACGTCGAGCGGTGCAAGCGTTACCTCGACATGGGGGCGACGTTCGGTGCGAAAAACTACCTGCTCGTGATCGGCGAATACATCTGGCAGAAGGAGGTTATCCCGCCGGAGGAACAGTGGAAGTTTGCCGTCGAGAACTGCAAGGTGCTCGGCGACTATGCCGGCGAGCGTGACCTCGAGATTGTGATTGAGCTGGAACCGTTCCACATGTCGCTCGTCAATACGATTGGCGAGATGGACCGGTTCCTGACCGACGTCGACAACCCCGCGGTCAAGGCCAACATCGACATCAGTCACATGGTGTTGAGCGACAGCCCGCCGGAGAGTCTTGCATCGTTGCGGGGCCGTGCCGGGCATGTGCACATTTCCGACTGCGACGGCAAGGTACACGGCGACCTGCCGCCGGGCCGTGGCGTGGTGCCGTTTGAGGGCTACATGCAGGCGATCAAGGATCTGGAATTCGACGGGGCGATCAGCCTTGAACTGGAGTACGCACCGGATCCGTCTCAGATCGTTGAGTGGGTGACCGAGGCTTACTCGGCCACAGATCGCTTGATGTCTGCCATCAATTTGCGAAATTGAGCAGCAGCATGTCTGACGACTGGAAAGCGAGATTTCGCGAACTTTACCAAGCCGCCCAACAGCGCTACCGCGATGGGCGCACGACACCGGAATCGATTTTTGAAACCGACGATGCCGACTTTCTCGCCTCGCTTGGCTGCACCCGACAGGAGCTGTTCGACTTTGTTGAGGACAGCATCAACTGGGGGGATGTCGAGTACGATCAGGTCGAGGGGGTGACTGCGCTGCGGCGGGATCATTTCGTCAACGCTCTTGGCAGCCAACCGGCGGACTCGGTCATCGATCCGGCGACCATCCCGGCCAAGAAGGACGAAGTCGATGGCATCGCTTGGCTACCCCGTTTGATCGTCAAGGCTCGGGCCAAGCTCGCCGGCGAATTGCATCCCGACCTCATGTACGGCTGCGGCGGGGATCGCCCGTTTTTGCGCGAGCGAAACTCGAGTCTCGTCGAGTTTTTGCGGGTCACACTTGAGGCGGGGGACGACGACCGGGCCATCATCGACTACATCAAGGACTGCATGGCCAAGGGCTGAGCGTCGACGCCGACCGCATGCCGCGCAAGGCGACCAGCGACGTGATTCGGCTGCGTGGTGTCCGCCACAATAACCTCAAGAATCTCGATCTCGACCTGCCCAAGGGCCGGTTGATCGTCTTCACCGGCCTGAGCGGTTCCGGCAAAAGTTCGCTCGCGTTTGACACGCTCTTCGCCGAGGGGCAGCGGCGTTATGTTGAGACGTTCTCGCCGTATGTCCGGCAGTTTTTCGATCGGATGGACAAGCCGCAGGTTGACCGCATCGACGGCATCCCGCCCGCCATCGCGCTTGGCCAACGCAACACCGTTCGCACCACCCGCTCGACCATCGGCACGATGACCGAGATCTGCGACCACATGAAACACCTGTGGACGCACCTCGCCCAGTGTCACTGTGACCGGTGCGGTGCAATTGTCGCACGTGACGAGCCACTGGCCATTTGGGAGGCAGTCAGCGCCAGCCAAGCGGACGAAGTTCTCGTTACGTTCGATGTGCCCTTGGCTGAAAAAATCTCCCTCGAGGAATCGCTGCAGTTCATTGGCAAACTGGGCTACCAGCGTATCCTTGACCCGACGGTGAAACCTCGTCGCGGAATCCTGCCGGAAATGCTGCGCGTTGATGAGGCGGCCAAGCGCTTGGTCAAGCGGAAGCTTACGGTGGTGTCGGTGGTGCAGGATCGCGTGCGCTTGGTCAAGCGAAGCCGCGCCCGGTTTCTCGAGGCGATCGAGCAGGCGTATCAATTTGGCAAGGGCCACCTCGCTGTTCAATCGGGTGCGCTGGGGTCGCAGCGGTTTAGTCGCCAATTTCACTGCGCGGCGTGCGATGTTGAGTACCGCGACCCGTCGCCGTCGTTGTTCAGTTTCAACAACCCGATCGGTGCCTGCCCGGACTGCCGCGGCTTTGGCCGGATCATTTCGATCGACTACCGCCTGGCGTTGCCGGACATGTCGTTGTCCATCGCGGACGGCGTGGTGAAGCCGTGGCAGACGAAGACCGGGGCCGAATGCCAGCGGGACATGATGCGCGCGGCCAAGCGCGATGGTATCCAGACCGATGTGCCGTTTCGCGATCTGTCCAAGGAAATTCAAAACTGGGTGATCCACGGTGAACCGGATTACGGCAAACCGGGCCGGTCTTGGCCCAACGCATGGTACGGCGTCGCCGGATACTTCCGCTGGCTCGAGAGCAAGGCGTACAAGATGCACGTGCGGGTGTTGCTCTCGCGGTACCGCGCTTACACCGAGTGCCCGGCCTGCCGTGGCCACCGCTTCAAGCCGGAGTCGTTGCGGTTTCGGCTCGACTACACCGGCTCCGGCGACAGGCTGAAGTTGTCCGAGTTCTATCGGTTGCCCATTCGCGATGCCGCGGGTGTGGTGAACGAGCTGGCAGGTCGGTTGAACCTGAACCAAAGCGATGCCCTCTCGCCGGTGCTTTCCGAGGTGCAAAATCGGCTAAACGCGATGGTCGATATTGGCTTGGGTTACCTTTCGTTGGATCGTCCGACCCGTACCCTCTCCGGCGGTGAGACGCAGCGGGTCAACCTCACGGCCTGCCTTGGATCGAAACTCGTCAACATGCTTTACGTGCTGGACGAGCCGAGCGTCGGACTGCATCCGCGTGACACCGAGCGCCTGGTTTTGTTGCTCGAAAAACTGCGTGACCTCGGCAACACGCTGGTTGTCGTCGAGCACGAGACCGGCGTTATCCGCCGGGCCGACCACGTGGTCGATCTTGGCCCGGGCAGAGGGGAGCACGGCGGCGAAATCGTCTACAACGGCACCGGCAGGGCCTTGGCCAAGGCGAAGAGTTCGCTCACGGCGGATTACCTTCACGGCAGGAAAAACATGGAATCCCCGCCGAGGCGCACAGTGACAAAGAAAACGGCGCGAATGCGCTTGGCCAAGTTCACCTGCAACAACCTGCACGATTTTGAGGTGGCCATTCCGCTTAGCTGTTTTGTCTGCATCACCGGCGTCAGTGGCTCGGGAAAATCAACGTTGATTCGCGACGGTCTGTTGCCGGCGTTGAAGGAAAAACTGGGCGAAGTGGCCGGCGCGGAGTCAAACGACGAAGCCGGGGATCTCGGTGGCGACTCGCGGCTGGCCAGACTCACCGGTTGGCGTGCTCTCAAGGCGGTGATGCTGGTGGATCAGTCGTCACTTGGCCGGACGCCGCGGTCGAACCCTGCCGTGTACATCGGGGCGTTTGACGACATCCGAAAACTGTACGCCGACAGCCCGGAGGCCAAGGCGCGTGATCTGCCTGCCGGGGCGTTTAGCTTCAATTCCGCTCAGGGTCAGTGCGGCTATTGCCGTGGGACTGGTTTTGAAAAAATCGAGATGCAATTCCTGAGCGATGTATTCATCAAGTGCCCAGATTGCAACGGACGGCGCTATCGTGAACACGTGCTCGAGGCGCGGTTGACCGAGAGAGCCTGGAGTATCGCCGATCTGCTTGAGGCGACGGCGGATAAGGTGATTGAGTTTCTCGGCGGTTTCCCGGAGTCCCGGCCGGCGGTCAAGGCCTTGGCCAAACTGCAACTACTCAGCGATGTCGGCCTGGGCTACCTGCGTTTGGGGCAACCGGTGAACACGCTGTCCGGCGGCGAAAGTCAACGGCTGAAGCTGGTGCGAAGCCTTGCCGAGGCGCAGGGCAAACGCGCGGTCACCGGGCCAACGCTGTTCCTGTTCGATGAACCGACGACCGGCCTGCATTTTGATGATGTGCGGCTGCTGTCCAAGGTGCTGCATCGCCTGGTCGATGAAGGGCACAGCGTGGTGGTCGTGGAGCACAATCTCGACCTGATTCGGCAGGCCGACTGGGTGATCGACCTCGGGCCGGACGCGGGCGATGAGGGGGGGCAACTTGTGGCCGAGGGGCCGCCCGAAGTGATCGCCCGCAATAGGCGGTCCCGGACGGGGAAAGCCCTACGCGCCTAAGCCGAACCGCAGCACCGTGTCGGCATCCGTCTCCAGCTTGGCCAAGCCGTTCCGGTCGATCGGCTGAAGCCAATCATTTTCATCTCCGGCCAAAGTGAACAGGCCGCCGGAAGTGTCGCGCAGCAGCGTGAAGTAACGGCGAATCTCCGGGTCGCCCGCTTGGCCAAGGCCGGATGAAAAACAAATGGTCGGCCGGACTTTTCCCCAGGGGCTGATCCCGGCCGCGATGCGCAACGCCTCCTTCGCCCGACGATCCTCCGCGGGACAACCATCGATGATGAAGAGTACGTTCACTTCGGTCGAATGAGTCTAATCAGTCCAGGGGAGGCCGGGGATGGTTTGTTCGCCGGGCATTCGCCAGTAGCCCCACCATGGCCATGGCTTTTGCATGATGGCACCGGTGTAGGGGTTGTAGACCCACTTGTGCTGGTCCCAACCCACGTTGGGGCGGGTGGCGCGTTCCTGCATCCACGCGATATCCGGATTGCCGGGGCTGGCCTTGATGCCCTCGCCCTCGTGTGGGTTGAAGCCGACGCGCAGCGTGTCGTCGTGCTGCCAGCGTTTGCGCTCGGCATGCCCGTCGGCAAAGGAAAAGGTGCAACCGTTGTTGTGCCACGAGGCGGGCCAATCCTGCCGGAACTGATAGGCCTTGGGGTTGTTGGGCCAGCCGGCCATGTCGACGCGGAAGTTGCCGGCATTAATGCTCTCGTCGTCCATGTCCAGCAGCACGAATCGGTTTGCGGGATCACGAAAGTCGGATTGCTGGCGGTAGATGGTCCACATTTGATCTCCGCGTAGCGGCCAGCCGGACCAGCCGCCGGCGTAGAGGTTGATGCTGTAGGAGCGCATGCGCTCGGGCCACCCCTTCTCCTTGGCCTCGCCAAAATGCTTGTCTTCCGGGCAGCGAAAGACGCCCATGTTTTTGCTGAGATAATAATACAGGGCCGAGACCTCGATCCAGTCCTTGGGCGGTTTGCCCGGGCCGATGTACTGGGAGGCGCACCACGAGGCGTCCACCGTGGGCTCGTATTTTAGGTTGTCCCCCCCGCCGTAGAGGTAGCCGGGATGATACCAGGCACTGGCGTAGACGATGTGTTCATCATTGTCGCCTGAGAAATTATTCCAAGCAATCAGTAATTGGCGGTTGTTGTTGAGACAAGCTGCAGCTGTGCCTGAAGCTTTGGCTCTGGCCAATGCGGGAAGAAGGAGAGCCGCAAGAATGGCAATGATGGCTATAACCACCAGCAACTCGATCAGCGTGAAGGCTCTTTTCATAAAACTTAAACTAGCGGCAAATACACCACAGGTCAAATACTGAGCTTCCTCAGTCGCAGAATAAGCTTATTCTTTTGAAGATTTCCAAAACCCCCAATAAGGATGTCCGGCCAGCTTGGCAGTGTAGGCAAAAGATGGTCCAACGTACCGTTTCGGCGAAGATTCCTGACGGGTAGTGCGTTGCTGCATCCACTGGATGTCTCGGTTGTTCGGTGTTTTGATCACCCGGTTGGGGATGTTGCCACTGGGATCTTCCGGTGGATTTTTGGTGCGCTCGTCGAGCCAACGTTTCTTTTCGCAATGACCGTCGGCGAAGGAAAACATGGTGGCATCGTTGTGGTACACGCCGGGGTAATCCTGCCAAAACCGGTGCATTTGCGGTTTGTCTGGCCAACCATTCATATCGACGCGGTAGTTGCCGGCATTGATGCTGTTCCCCCGCATATCGAGTAATACGAACCGCTCGGACGGATTCTCGAACTCGCTCAGTTTGCGATACACCTTCCACTTTTGGTCACCCCAAAACGCCCAGCCGGACCAGCCACCAGCAAAGATGTTCATGCTGTAACTGCGCTTGCGGCGTTGCTTGTTGCCCTTGGAGTCCTTCGTCATCGAGGTGTCGGATGGGCACACGAACACCGCCTCCGATTTGCCAACCCGCTCCCACATGACGCCCTTGGTGATGTAGTCCTCCTTGGAATTAAGGACGGGGGCATTGACGGTGCCAACGGCCCTCGCGAACTCTGTCGTGGGCTCGGTGTAATAGGCACTGGCATAACAAACTCGGTCATCGTGGTCAGTGGCGAACATGTTCCAAGCGAGCATCAACTGTTTGTTGTTGTTCAAACATGCGGCACCGGTGGCGGTTGCCTTGGCCTTGGCCAAGGCGGGGAGAAGCAGAGCCGCCAATATGGCAATGATCGCAATGACCACCAGCAACTCGATCAAGGTGAATCCGCGTTCGGATTTGATTTTGGCAAACTTTTTCATTGGTTTAACTCACCTCAGCGCCGAGATTTACACTGTGTGAGCATTCCGGCAAGGGAATTAACGATGTCTCCGCGATTAATTCACAGTGAACTGCAGAATCCGTGCGGTGCGGTTCCCGGTGGTGCTTCTTTTCGGCGGGGCCACTCGAATTTGTGCCGTGTGTTTGCCCGGCTTGAGGTCGGTGGCGAACATCACCGTGCGCGGGTAGTGCAGCCCCCTGCTGTATTGGTGGTACAGATTCACGCGTTTGTAGTCGTCGCCGTCGATGCTGATCTCCAGCACACCGGCATCCGGCCCGGCAAGTACGTAGGCCCCGATCGCGTGGCCTTCGAACTCGATCGTTATCTCGCTGCCGGGCTGGTCTGTACACAAGAGTTTCATTCCGGCAAAAGTGCTTCGGAAGCTGCCGGGGATGTTTTTCCAGTCCGGCACATGCCATTTCCAGCCGTCGCTGCGCTTGGCTAAGCCGGGAGAGAGGAATCGTCCATTGAAAAAACTGGCGGGATCGATCGGCTTGATCGGCAGCAATTGTGCGCCCTTGCCGGCGTTTTCGGGGAGGGGCCTGGCCCAGGCGTGACCCAGCAGAGCAGCGATCAATTCCCTGGCAACGGCGTTACCGGCTGGCTTGGGGTGGGTGCCACCAAACTTGGCCCATGTCAGCGAGCCGGACCGGATGCGGTCGGCCACCTCGCGCGCGAGGTACAGCGACGACACGCGGTAATGCTTGAGGACATCCTCGTGGGCCTCAATTGACAGCGGCGTCTTGCCGGATTGAATCTGCTTCAGCATCCCGGGGTTCACGAAATGCGTCACCACGACGTCGCACAGCGGTTGCTTGGTTTTGACCTGCCGAATGATGCCCTCCATGCCGAGGATACAGCCGCGCCTCGTATGCTGCGCGTCCTGATCGTCGTTGACCGCAAACTCCACGAACAACAAATCGATCTGGCCCTTGGACAAAACGTGGTCGTCCAGCCGAAACGCCCCCGTGTGCGAGCAGGTCGACGAAATACCGGCGTTGATGAATTCGAACTTGGTTTCGGGAAAGCGCTGTTGCAGCCATTCGCTGACCATCGGGCGATAGCCGTTCATCTGCGTGATCGAGCCGCCAATGAATGCCACCCGCCCGGTTTTTTCCTGCTCAAACTGGATCCGGGCATTTTGCAGGCCGCCACGGTACTGGACGTTTCGGCTAAGCTCCGCAGTTGCCGCTTGGCCAAGCGAGATCAGCCCAGCGAAAAACAGGACTGCCGCCAATCGTTTGTTCAGAAAAAACATTTGGCGGCCGACCGTATCCGCCCCCTTGGCCAAGCGATAGAAAAAAGGGAGGGTACTGATCGTTTGTTGGTGCGGTGGCGCATTCGTTTTGGAGCCTTGCCGGCTTTCTGGTAGCTTGGCCGGACGGAGTGGAAGCCCGGCCGAACATCATGGTGCTTGGAGTCGGTGGATTTGCCCAATCGGTGATGCAGATCCTCAGCGACGACGGCGCCGGTGTGTCCTGTGGATTGACTCGAAACTACGGGCAACTCTCCCCGACGCTCGCCGGGCCGGCGTTCGATGTCGCTACCGCCGACTCTTTGCCGGGGCTGATCGAGGGACAGGGGATCGACCTCGTCGTCCCGATGTCCATCGACTGGGCAAAGGCGCCGTGGACGGAGGCGCTGCTCAACGGTCCGGCGGATTTGTTTTCCCCCACCGGCGAGGCGATGTTGATCGAGCGCGACCGGGATTTCGCCCGGGAACTCTGCAGCCGACACGGGGTGGCGTTCCCGGCCGCACACGTGGCGCACAACCGGATTGACGCCCTGGAGATCATTAATCGCGAGCCGAAGGCCTTCGTCATCAAGAACCCGCTTTGCTCGCCGAACAGCCCGGTGCACACGATCATCTGCGAAACCCCCGGGGACACGCGCGCCTGGCTTGAGCGCGTGAATTATGCCGAGGGAGTTTTCCTGCAGGAATATCTTGGCCGCAGGGAGGCCGGGCACATCGCGCTGGTGGTGGATGGCGAGGTACACTCGCTGGTGACCAATCAGGAGTACAAGCGCGCCCACGCCGGGAACATGGGCATCGTGGCCGGGGCGCCGATGGGAGGCCTCGTCGAGGCCGATCCCGACGACCGGTACGGGCTGGCTGCCGCGCTGCTGCACCCGCTCAAGCCGTGGTTCGCCGAGACCGGCTACACTGGGCCGATTCAGGCGACCGGGATTTTTCACAACAACCGCTGGCACGCCATCGAGTACAACATCCGGCTGGGCATCACAGCGACGCCGATGATTTTGCGCATGCTCGAGAACCCGGCCGAGGCACTGACGCGCACAGCGAGCGGGGTGGCGCCGGAGGTTCGTTTCCGGGGTGACCGAGCGTTTGGCGCCTCGCTTACGCTGGCCGGTTACGGGTATCCGTTCGTGCAGCTTGAGGGACCGCCGGTGCCGATCCGTGTTGATGGCGAGTTCACCTGCGACGTCTGGTGGAACGAGATTGCCAGCGATGGCGACGACGGGCTGCTGGCCACGGGACATCGCGTTGCGGACGTGGTGGCGTTCGGCACGGAGCTGCCTGCCGCGCTGGCCTTGGCCTACGAAAATATTCGCAAAATCCGTTGTCTTGGCAGTTACTTCCGGCCGGACATTGGAGAAAGCCTTTGGCCCCCCGGAAATGAGTAGCGAGATCAACCAACCAGTCGACCGACCGATGCGTCCGGCATGGATGGAGGTTGATCTCGGCCGCTTGGCCGCGAACTTCCGCCTGATCCGCGAGGACGCCCCCGCCGGACTGGAGATCGGCTCGGTGGTGAAGGACAATGGCTATGGGTTTGGTGGGGTTGCCGTGGCGAATGTGGCGCTTGGCCAGGGGGCAGGGCGGCTGCTTGTCAGTAATCTCGACGAGGCGGCGGAGCTGCGTGACGCCGGGGTTAGTGCGCCGATCCTGCTGATGGGCGAGCGGATGGAGGCAGAGCTGCCGGCTTGTCTCGAGTTGAACCTCACGTTGGCTGTTGGCGAACCGGCCGTGGCCGAGGCGGCGAACCGGCTGGCGGAGTCGCTTGGCCAAGCGCTGGCGGTGCATGTGAAGATTGACACCGGCATGGGCCGGTACGGAGTGCGCTGGAGCGAGTCGCTTGGCCTGCTGGAATCGGTCAACTCGATGCCGGGCCTGCGACTGGAAGGGTTATTCAGCCACTTCCCGATGTCCGATGAGTCGGACAAGTCTTTTGCGCTCGAGCAAATCGGGCGGTTTCGATCGTTGCTCGGAGAGCTGGAGCAGGCAGGGATCAATGTGCCGTGTCGGCACCTTTGCAACTCCGGCGGCTTTCTCGATCTACCGGACGCGCACCTCGATATGGTTCGGATCGGGCTGCTGCCGCTTGGGGTGTATCCGTCCAAGGTTTGCCGGCGCATCCCGGGCGTCGAGCCGGTCGGGACGGTCAAGACTCGGCTGGCCGTGGTGAAAACCATCCACAAGGGCGACAACGTGGGCTACGGCCTGCGGTATCAGGCCCCGGGAGAGCGGCGGATCGGCGTGTTGCCGATCGGCTACGGCGACGGGTATCCGCGCGTGCGAAACCAGGGCCACGTGCTGGTGCACGGCAAGCGAGCGCCGGTGATCGGGGCGAACTCGATGGACTCGACCATGGTGGACCTCACAGCGATCCCCGAGGCGGGTGCATGGGATGAGGTGGTTTTGATGGGGCAACAGGGTGACAGTGAGATCACCCCGCACGATCTGGCGGCATGGAAGGGCACCGTCTCCTACGAGGTGCTCACCGGTTGGCGCAGCCGCCTCCCGAGGGTCTATCTCAATTCGGCACGGTCGGAGGAGGGGTTAAAACAAGCCAAGCCGGAGCCAGCCGGGAGCATCGGCGTGTAAGGGGTTTCCCGCGCCTTCGGATTTTTTCATGGACTCGCGGGCTCGTCCCTCCAATTGACGAAAAAAGGCGAACGGGGTTCGTTCGCCTTTGAAAGTTGGTTCGCTTGGCCAAGCGCTTGGCCAAGGCGGGCTCAGCGGTTGCGTCGCTTGACCTTGAGCTGTGCCAGGGCGGCTGCGGCTGCGGCCTCAGCGGCAATGACCTGCTCGTCGCTCAGGCTTTCGCCCTTGAGCCGGTCTTCCGCTGCCTTGAGCGCCTCCTCGGCCTTGGCTTCGTCGATGTCGGCCTCGAGTGCGTCCATGTCGGTGAGGATCGAAACGCGGTCCCCGGTGACCTCGGCGAAGCCATCGCCGACGGCGAGCAGTTCCTTTTGCCCGTCCCGGGTGACCTCCACCTCGCCGGCGGCGACCTTGGTCATCAATGGAACGTGATTGGGGTAGATGCCCATGTCACCCTGACGCCCCGGCAACGCCACCAGGGAGACATCCTCCGAGTAGACGACGGCACTTGGGGTGACGATTTCGAGTTTGAGGGTGTTGGCCATTTCGCTTGGCTGGGATCGGGGTTATTCGCCCTTGCTCTTGGCGACCACCTCGTCGATGGAGCCCTTGTAGAGGAAGTCGTTTTCCGGAACGTCGTCGTGTTTGCCGTCGAGGATTTCCCCGAAGCCGCGCACGGTCTCCTCGACCGGCACCTGCTTGCCGGGCACGTTGGTGAACACCTCGGCCACGGTGAACGGTTGGCTGAGGAATTTCTGAATCTTACGCGCACGGAACACGGTGAGTTTGTCTTCCGGTGAAAGTTCGTCCATGCCGAGAATCGCGATGATGTCCTGCAGATCCTTGTAGCGCTGGAGCACGAGCTGCACGCCGCGGGCGACCTTGTAGTGTTCCTCGCCGACGATCTCGGGGGTGAGGGCGCGGGAGGTGGAGGCCAACGGATCCACAGCGGGGTAGATGCCCAGCTCGGCGATGGAGCGCTCGAGCACGATGGTGGCGTCCAAGTGAGCAAAGGTCGCGGCCGGGGCGGGGTCGGTCAAGTCATCCGCCGGCACGTACACGGCCTGGAATGAGGTGATCGAGCCCTTCTTGGTTGAGGTGATTCGCTCCTGCAGGTCGCCCATCTCGGCGGCCAGTGTCGGCTGGTAACCCACGGCACTTGGCGTGCGGCCCAGAAGTGCGGACACTTCGGAGCCGGCCTGTGAGAAACGGAAGACGTTGTCGACGAACAACAGCACGTCCTGATTTTTCTCGTCACGGAAATACTCGGTGATGGCGAGACCGGTCAGTGCCACGCGAAGACGTGCACCCGGCGGCTCGTTCATCTGGCCGTAGATCAGGGCCACCTTGGACTCGCTGAGGTTATCCTGCTTGATCACGCCGGCCTCGGACATTTCGTGGTAAAGGTCGTTGCCCTCACGGGTACGCTCACCCACACCCGCGAACACGGAGTAACCGGAGTGCAGCTTGGCGATGTTGTTGATGAGCTCCATGATGACCACGGTTTTGCCCACACCGGCACCACCAAACGCACCGACCTTGCCGCCCTTGAGGAACGGGCAGATGAGGTCGATGACCTTGATGCCGGTGGTCAACAGCTCGGCGGAGGTGGCCTGCTCGGTCAACGGCGGAGCCTGGCGGTGAATCGGGTAGTGCTTGTCGGCTTCCACCGGGCCGCGCTCGTCCACCGGGGAGCCGGTCACGTCGAGCACGCGGCCCATCACGCCGGCGCCCACCGGCACGGAGATGGCTGCACCGGTGTCGATGATATCCATGCCGCGCTTGAGTCCCTCGGTGGTGGACATGGCCACGGCGCGAACCCAGTTGTCGCCCAAGTGCAGCTGCACCTCGAGGGTGAGCTTGACCTTTTCCCCGTTGACCTCGAAGTCAACCGTGAGGGCGTTGTAGATGGGAGGCAGGGCCTCGGTGAACTCTGCGTCAACAACCGGGCCGATGATCTGTACAATCTTACCTTTGTTCATTCTTGATTATGTTTGTTTTAGTTAAAGTCTTGGGGGGTTAGCCGAGGGCCATTTGTGCCGTCGTGATTTCAAGCAGCTCCGAGGTGATGGAGGCCTGACGAATCTTGTTGTACTCCAACGTGAGATCCTTGATGAGCTGATTGGCGTTGTCGGTCGCGTTTTTCATGGCGACCATCCGTGAGCTGTGCTCACTGGCCTTGGACTCGAGTAAAATCTGGAACACCTGATAGTTCAGGTAGTGGGGGAGCAGGCTGCTGAGCACCTCGCCGGCGTCCGGCTCGAAAATGAATTCCAGTCCGCTTGCCTCAAGCTCCTGCCCTTCGTTTTCGCCGGACACCGAGGCTTCCACGCCCTTAATCTCACCGATGGGCAGCAACTGGCGCAAATCCGGTTTCTGATTGATGGTGGAGATAAAGTTGGTGAACAGCACGTCCACGGCATCCACCTTGCCCTCGGTGAAGAGGTCCACCGCGAACTTGGCGATGGTGCGGGCATCGGAGAATTCCGGTACATCCGCGTAGCTCAACTCGGCGGCCAAATCGCGTCCGGTGCGACCGACAAACTGCGCCCCCTTGCGGCCGGCACAGATAAAGATCGAGTTCTCCTTGTCCAGTTGCGATGCATCGCGGAGCAGGGTGGTGTTGAGCGCACCGCAAAGTCCCTTGTCCGTGCTGACGAGGACGACGGCGCGTTTTCCGGTGTCGCTGCGTTTCTCGGTGAGCGGATGCTGAAAGTCGGTGACCGTCGTGGTGACCTCCGACAGCACGCGGTTCATCAAGTCCGCGTAGGGGCGGCCGGCCATGGCTGCGTCCTGTGCACGGCGCATTTTGGACGCCGCCACCATCTGCATGGCCTTGGTGATCTGGGCCGTGTTCTTGACCGACTTGATGCGTCGGCGAATGTCGCGCGTGCTGGGCATGCGTCAGTTCCGGTTAAAAGGTTTTCTTGAATTCGTCGATGGTATCGGAGACCTCGGCCTCGAGCTCGTCGCCCAGTTTGCCCTCGGTCTCGATCTTGCGGAGCAGATCCTTTTTGCGGGTCTCAAGATACTCGCGGAGCTGGTTCTTGAAATCACCGACCTGCTCGACTTCCACGTCGTCAAATTTGCCGTTCTGCACCGCCCAGAGTGTGACCACCTGCGTGGGGACAGAGAGCGGGTTGTATTGGTTCTGCTTGAACACCTCGACGATGCGCTTGCCTCGGTCGAGCTGCTGCTGGGTTTTCTCGTCCAGATCAGAGCCGAACTGCGCGAAGGCGGCCAACTCGCGGAATTGTGCGAGGTCGAGTTTCACCGTGCCTGCCACCTGTTTCATGGCCTTGATCTGCGCGGCTGAGCCCACACGGGAAACCGACAAACCCACCGACACCGCAGGGCGCACGCCCTGATAGAACAGGTCGCCCTCGAGGAAGATCTGTCCGTCGGTTATGGAAATAACGTTGGTCGGGATGTACGCCGAGACGTCACCGGCCTGTGTCTCGATGATCGGCAGGGCGGTGAGTGAGCCGTTGCCGTAGTCCTTGCCCACGCGGGCGGAACGCTCCAGCAGGCGGCTGTGCAGGTAGAATACATCACCCGGATAGGCTTCACGACCGGACGGGCGCTTCAACACGAGCGACACCTGACGATAGGCGACGGCGTGCTTGGAAAGGTCATCGTACACGATCAGCGCGTCCATGCCGTTGTCCATGAACCACTCGCCCATGGCAGCCCCGGCGAACGGCGCGAGGTACTGGTTGGTGGCACTGTCGGATGCGGTCGCGGCCACCACGATGGTGTGCTCGAGTGCACCGGCTTCCTCCAGTACGCTGATCACCTGGGCGACATTCGAGCGCTTCTGGCCGACGGCCACGTAAATGCTGTAAACCGGGCGGTAATCCGTATCGCCGGCGGCCTCGGCGGCCTTGTTCATGCGCGACTGGTTGATGATCGCGTCGATGCCGATGGTGGTCTTGCCGGTCGAACGGTCGCCGATGATCAACTCACGCTGGCCACGGCCAATCGGGATCATCGCGTCGATCGCCAAAATGCCGGTCTGCAGCGGCTGATCCACGGACTTGCGCTTCACGATACCGGGGGCGATTTTTTCCACCGGATAGGTCGTGTCGCTCTGGATGTCGCCCTTGCCGTCGATCGCTTGGCCAAGCGCGTTGGTCACGCGGCCAAGCAGGCCCTTGCCGACTGGCACCTGCAGCAGCTTGCCGGTGGCCTTAACTTCCTGCCCCTCGCGGATGCCGGTGAAGTCGCCCAGCACGATGGCGCCGACCTCGGTTTCCTCGAGGTTCAAGGCCAAGCCGGTGACTCCGTTGCCGAAGTCGAGCATCTCGTTCATCATCGCACCGGTGAGGCCCTCAATCTTGGCCACACCGTCACCGGTTTCCCGGACGATGCCGACGTTTTCCTTGGCGACCTCGGTTTTGGCGCCTGCGATTTGCGCTTCGATTTCCTGAAGTAGGTTACTCATTTTTGTTAGGTTAAATTGGTTTAAAAGGATTCTTCCAGCTTGGCCAAGCGGGTGCGGACACTGCCGTCGTAGACATCGCTGCCCACCTTCACGCGCATGCCGCCGAGCAACTCGGCGTTTTCAGTGAATGAATAGCTCAGGTTGTTGCCGTAGAGCTTGGCCAAGCTGGAAGAATCCTTTTAAACCAATTTAACCTAACAAAAATGAG
>JAPPPH010000112.1 GCA_028817635.1 Verrucomicrobiales bacterium
CTTGAGGAACAAATCGCAGGCAAACCCGAGCCCGAGGCCCCAGCCGAGGAACCCCAGGCTGCAGCTGAGCCGGTGATCATCACCGCCCCGGTCGAAGAGGAGACCCCACAAGAAACAGAGGCCGACGAGGAGGCACCCGACGAACCTCAAGCCGAAGAAACCGAACCCGCTCCCACGGAAGAGGAGCCAACAGAACCCGAAGAGCCGGAAGCGGCTGCAGAGGAACAGGTAGACCAAGCGGAAGCTGACCAAGCGGTCGAGGAAGAAAAAGAGGAGGAAAAAGCCAGCGACCTTGGCAAGAAAGTTGGATTTATCGAACTGGGCAACATGCCGGTTCGCCCCGCCGTCCGCGAACGCAAAAAGAAAAAAGACAAGGGGAAGGACAAGCAGGACAAAAAGCCGGAAAAGATTAGCGGTGCACCCGAGCCAACCACGGTGGGTGGTGGCCCGCGTAAACCTAAATACACGGCACCGGCTGATGGCCCGTTGATTGCACTCAAACCGCCAATCATCGTCCGCGATCTTGCCGAGGCGATGAAACGCAAGCCGTTCCAACTCATCGCCGACCTGATGTCGCTGAACGTTTTTGCGAATGTCAACCAGTCGATCGAGGAACCGATCGCACGTGATATTTGCGCCAAGAATGGATTCCGTTTTCGTCTGGAACGCCGCGAACGCGGTGCCGGTCTCGTTAAGGCGACCACCAAGAAAAAGGTGGTTCTCGACGCAGAGGACAAGGTGGAGGACCTGCAGCTTCGCGCCCCGGTGGTCACCATCATGGGCCACGTCGACCACGGCAAAACCACACTGCTCGACGTCATCCGCCACTCAAACGTCACCGCCGGCGAGGCGGGCGGCATCACCCAGCACATCGGCGCCTACACCATCAACGTTCCCCACCCGGAGAACCCGAAGAAGCTGGAGCAGATTACCTTCCTCGATACACCGGGCCACGCCGCGTTCAGCGCAATGCGTGCGCGCGGAGCCAACGTCACGGATATCGTTATCCTCGTCGTCGGTGCCGATGACGGCGTTATGCCGCAAACGATGGAGGCACTCAGCCACGCGCAGGCCGCCGAGGTGCCAATCATTGTTGCGGTCAACAAGATCGACCACCCGTCCGCCAACCCCACGATGGCCCGCACGCAGTTGCAGGAAAAGGGAGTGGTCTGCGAGGAATGGGGTGGCGAAACCATTTTTGTCGACGTCTCCGCGTTGAAGAATACGAATGTCGACAAGCTCCTCGAAATGGTGCTGCTACAGGCGGAGGTGTTGGAGTTGAAAGCCAACCCCAACCGCAAGGCCGTCGGCAATGTCGTCGAGTCCGCCATGGAAGCCGGCGGCCCGACCGCCACCCTGCTCGTCCGCAAGGGCACATTGAAAGTCGGTGACATCATGGTCTGCGGCAACTACTTCGGCAAAGCCCGGGCGCTGATCGATCACGAAGGTAACCGCATCAAGGAAGCCGGCCCGTCCAGCGCGGTAAAGGTGCTCGGTCTCAACGGTGTCCCGGAAGCGGGTGCAGAATTCAACATTGTCCCGAACGACAAGGAAGCCCGAAACATTTGCGAGGAGCGCATCACTAGGGAGCGCGACGAATCGGTCGCCCGCAAACGTAAGATGACGCTCGAGAGCCTGTTCAGCCGCACGCAGGCCGACTCCGACAAGACGCTCAAACTGATCATCAAGGCCGACACCCAGGGCTCCGTCGAGGCGATCGTCGACTCGATCAACAAGATCGAATCCGACAAGGTCCAGTCCGAGGTCGTCCACTCCGGCGTCGGCTCCATCTCCGAGTCCGACGCCACGCTGGCGAGCGCCTCCGACGCAGTCATCCTCGGTTTCCATGCCAAGATCGACACCGGTGTGGGCGAGGTAGCCAAGCGCGAGGGCGTGCAGATCAAACTCTACGCCATCATTTACGAGTTGATCGAGGAGGTGAAGGAGGCGATGGCCGGCCTGCTCGACCCGTTGATGAAGGACGTCGTCACCGGCCAGGCGGAAGTGCGCAAGATTTTCGAACTCAGCAAGGGCGGCAACGTCGCCGGCTGTGCCGTCACCAGCGGCAAACTTCTCCGGGGCAAGATGCGCGTGGTTCGCAAGGGCGAACTCGTCTACGAGGGCATCTCGCACACGCTCAAGCGCTTCAAGGACGAGGTCAATGAGGTGCGATCCGGAATGGAGTGCGGTATCCGGCTCGACGGTTTCGACGATTTTCAGGAAGGCGACATCATCGAGTGTTACACTCAGGAAAAGATCGCCCAGTCGCTCTAGTCCCTCACCATGCCGAACCTGCGCCACATGCGCGTGCGCGAACTGCTCAAACGGGAGTTGAACGAAATCTTCCGCAAGGAGTTCCCCGTGGATCTCGGCATGATCAGCGTCAGCGAAGTTGGCGTCTCGAACGACCTGCACACGGCTACCGTGTTCGTCTCCTCGATCGGCGACCAGCAGGCGCAACACAAGGCGTTTCGCTCCGTCCGCAAGGCCGCCGGTAAAATCCAGAGCGCGCTTGGCCAAGCGGTCGTTCTCCGCTACACGCCTCGATTAAAATTTGTCATGGACGAAGCCCGCAACCGGGGCGACCGTGTGCTTCAAATCCTTGACGAACTCGAGCAGGATTCCCTGCGCGACAACCCAGATGAAATCGACCCGACTGAAGATCATTGACCGCATCCTCGAGGTGATCGGCGAAAGCCACACCATCGCGGTCTGCAGCCACATGCGGCCGGATGGTGACTGCATCGGCTCATCGCTTGGCCTGGCGCTTGCGTTGCTCGAGCGGGGCAAGGAAGTCACTGTTTGGAATCAGGATCCGGTACCCTCCAAGCTGCGGTTCCTCGACCCCGATCAACTCATTCAGGCGCCGCGAAAAATCAATCGCCCGTTCGACTGCGTCATCGCGGTCGATTCCGCCAGCATCGAGCGACTCGGCACGGCGCAGGAACACATCGCCAATCGTAAGGTATTGATCAACATCGATCACCATGCCAGCAACACGCGCTTCGGCGATATCAATTGGATCGCCAGCCGCGAACCGTCCAGCGGTGAACTGATCTATCGCCTGATCAAGGAAGCCGGCTGGAAACTCACACCCCGGATTGCCGACTGCCTGTTCACCGCCATCTCCACCGACACCGGTTCGTTCCAGTACCCGAGCACGTTGCCGGCGACGTATTACGCCGCCGGTGAACTCGTCAAAAAAGGGGCGGATCTCGCCACTGTGTGCGACGAGGTTTACCAGTCGTACCCCCTCTCCCGCGTGAAACTGCTGCAGCGAGTTTACAACAAATTCAAGCTGATCGACGACAACGA
This sequence comes from Verrucomicrobiales bacterium, assembly GCA_028817635.1. Lineage (GTDB taxonomy): Bacteria > Verrucomicrobiota > Verrucomicrobiia > Limisphaerales > UBA1096 > UBA1096. Next base: position 3,316 of record JAPPPH010000112.1, read on the forward strand.
GATTGCCTACTTTTGGCTGAAGAAGGAGGACTTCGACAAGACCGGCGCGACGGCCAGCGACACCGAGGGCTTGATCGACCACGTCCGCGCCATCGAGCCGGTGGTGGTCGCGTGTGTGTTTGAGGAACTCGAGCCGGAACTGACCCGGATCAGCCTTCGCTCGAAGGACAAAAACGTCAATGTCAGCGATGTCGCCGGGTTGTTTGGGGGCGGCGGACACCAGGCCGCTGCCGGGGCGCGGATCGTTGGAAAGCCACTCGGCATCCAGCGCCGCGTGATCGCCGCCATCCGCGATCAACTCCAGTCGCGAACAACATGAGCCTGAACACGTTCGACGCCCTCGACGGGGCGCTCCTCATCGACAAACCGGCCGGCCCCACCTCACACGACATCGTGGACATCGTCCGCCGCAGTTATCGCATCAAAAAAGTCGGACACTGCGGCACCCTCGACCCCGCCGCCACCGGCCTTCTAACCCTGCTGCTCGGCAAGGCAACCAAGCTCTCCGAGAAACTCATGTCGGACGACAAGGTTTACGTCGGCTCGATCAAGCTCGGCGAAACCACCAACACCTACGACGCCGAGGGCCAGATTGAAACCACCCAACCGGTGCCTGAACTCACACTCGAGGCGTTACAGGATCAGGCCAACAAATTTCTTGGCGACCAAATGCAACTGCCGCCGATGGTCAGCGCCATCAAGATCGACGGCACACCCCTGTACAAGCTCGCCCGCAAGGGCAAGGAGGTCGAGCGCAAGGAACGCTTCATTCACCTCTACAAGTTTCTCATCTCCGCGTACGAGCCGCCGTTCGTCTGGTTCAAGGTCGCCTGCACCAAGGGCACTTACGTGCGCTCGCTGGCGCATGACCTTGGCCAAGCGCTTGGCTGTGGCGCACACCTCGCCGGGCTGCGGCGCACAGTCTCCGGTAAATTCAAAATCAGCGGGGCCACCACGCTCGAGGAACTGACCAACCTTTCGCCCGCGGACTTGGCCAAGCGCGTCGTTCCAATTCTCAAACTTTCCGCCCCCGCAACGTGAAGCACCTCAACCAACCCGGTGAGCTGGCCAACGGCAATCGCGGCGTCTGCCTCGCGATCGGCATGTTCGACGGCGTGCACTTGGGTCACCAACAGGTTCTCCGGCAGGCGGTGAATGACGCCGCCCGGCATGAGGCATTGGCCGTCGCTGTCACGTTTGACCAACACCCGGCCAACGTGGTCGCCCCCGACCGCGCCCCTGCCCTGCTGCAAACCAGGCCACAACGACTCCGCGCCATTGAATCCACCGGAATCGACGCTGCGTTAGTCATCCGGTTCGACTCCGCGTTCAGCCAAAAAACGGGTGAGACATTCGTCCGCGAACTCTTCGACGGCTTCGGGGCCATCCACAGCATTTGCGTCGGGGCCAACTTTACCTTTGGCCACGGGCGCGACGGCAATGTCGATTCGCTGCAGGCGCTTGGCCAAGCGCTTGGCTTTCACGTGCACGGTCTACAGGCCGTTGCGCTCGACGGTCATGCGGTGAGCAGCACCCGCATCCGCGCCGCCGTGCGCGAAGGGCGACTCGACGACGCAGGCCAGATGCTCGGCCGAAACTTCGCCATCGAGGGGACTGTCGTTAAGGGAGATGGCAAAGGCAGCGAGCTCGGGTTCCCCACGGCCAACATCGATACCAATGGACTGGTACTGCCGCCCAACGGCGTCTATGCCGTGCATGCTCAGCTTGGTCAGGCAACCCACCGTGCCGTGCTCAACATTGGCGTGCGGCCCACGCTGGCCAAGCCGGAGCCGTCGCTACAGGTCGAGGCACATCTGCTCGACTACGACGGCGAACTGTACGGCGAACTGTTGAGGGTCGAGTTCGTCGATCGGCTGCGTGAAGAGAAACGATTCGACTCCGTCAAGGAATTGACCGCCCAAATTTCACGCGACATCGAGCGCGCCCAAACCTTGTTTTAATTTCAAAAAATAAAGATACTCCGCCGCCCATGAACGCAGGGATTACAGCCATCAATGAGGAAGTCGAGCGCACGAGCGCCTTCGTTCAGCCGCTTCTGGGGGAGATGGGCAAGGTCGTGATCGGCCAAAAAATGCTCGTCGAGCGACTGATCATCGGCCTGCTTGCCAACGGTCATGTGCTGCTGGAAGGCGTGCCCGGTTTGGCCAAGACACTCTCGATCAAGTCGCTTGCCCAGTGCATGGACGCCGACTTTTCACGGCTGCAGTTCACGCCTGACATGCTCCCGGCCGACGTCGTTGGCACCCAGATTTACAACCCGCAGTCCGGCGACTTCAGCACGCGTCAGGGCCCGGTGTTCGCCAACCTCGTTTTGGCGGACGAGATCAACCGCGCCCCGGCCAAGGTGCAAAGCGCCCTGCTCGAAGCCATGCAGGAACGGCAGGTCACCATCGGCGAGAAAACCTACAAGCTGCCCGAGCCGTTCCTCGTGTTGGCCACCCAGAATCCGATCGACCAGGAGGGCACCTATCCCCTGCCCGAAGCACAGGTCGACCGGTTCATGCTTAAGGTGAAGATCAGCCACCCGGATCGCGATGAGGAACGCCAGATCCTCGACCTCATGGGCCGCACCAGTGCCGCGCCGGAGACTCAGCAGGTCGTCACCGTTGAGGACATCCTCAAGGCACGCGAGGTCATCAACAACATTTACATCGACGACAAGGTGAAGGACTACATCGTCGACATGGTCTGCTGCACACGTGAACCGGCGAGGTACGAGATTGAGGTGGCCGACTTTATTCAGCTCGGTGCCTCGCCGCGGGCCACAGTGGCCCTCACCCTCACGGCCAAGGCGCACGCCTTCCTCCGGGGACGCGGCTTCGTCACGCCGCAGGATGTGAAGAGCGTTGCGCAGGACGTCCTCCGCCATCGCGTGTCCGTCACTTTCGAGGCTGAGGCCGAGGAGAAAACCTCCGAAACGATCATTCAAAAAATCCTCGACGAACTTCCGGTCCCCTAAACCAAGCGCTTGGCGTCATCCCGGAAGGCAACCTTTTCAAGGCCTACTACGACGCCTTCGACGAGGATTGCCGGGACGGACACGACGATCATTAACCGGCCCGCTCCACCCGGAAAACTCCCTCCTCCCCGGACTCAGCGATCTCGCTGAAAACAATTTGCAGGCCGTGCTTGGCCAAGCGTTTGGCCAAGGTCTCCACCGTGTGGCGGTAGCAAATAAACAGCCGAAGCGGCTGGCCGGCGTCGAACGGCACGCGCTCACCTTCCG
>JAPPPH010000440.1:0-5133 GCA_028817635.1 Verrucomicrobiales bacterium
AGCCATGGAGACAAAAAAAGCGCCCGACATCCTCGGGCGCTTTCCTTGAAAAAAGATTCGTTAGCCGGCGATGGAGTCCTTGGCGGCCTTGGCCACAGCAAACTTCACTACGGTCTTGGCGGGAATCTGAATGGTCTCACCAGTGGCGGGGTTGCGACCCGTGCGGGCCTTGCGGTTAACGAGTTTCAACTTGCCGATGCCGGGGAATGTAAAAGCGCCAGTGTCCTTGGTGCTCGAGATGGCCAGTTCGGCCAGGTTAGCCAAGAGGTCGGATGCCTGCTTCTTGGTGAGGTCGTTCGCTTCAGCAACAGCTGCTGCGATCTGCGATTTTGTCAACGGTTTGTCTGCCATGTTATTAATAGACGGGTTTTGATTATTTACAAAGAGTAGTACTGCACTACTGGGAGTCGGTTGTACGAGCGACCTCACACGTTCGCAAGCAGAAAAAGCAAAAAAACCAATGTTTTTTCCGATTTATGGCTGATAAAAAATCGGGCTTGGCCAAGCGCTTGGCCAAGCGGGGCGTCAGGCAAGTATCGGCCTGACGATATTTCCGTGGACGTCGGTTAGGCGGAAGTTCCGACCGGCGTGCCGATAGGTGAGCTGCTCATGATCGATGCCAAGCAGATGCAGGATGGTCGCCTGAAAATCGTGAACGGTCACCAAGTCCTCGGCAACGTCAAAGCCAACCTCGTCGCTGGCGCCGTGCACCATGCCACCCTTGACTCCGGCACCGGCAAGCCAGCAACTGAACGCGCGTGCATGATGACCCCGGCCGGTGACGCCGGGCGCCGGTTGATAAGGGCCGCGCCCGAACTCGGTGGCGAACACCACCAGTGTGTCCTCCAGCATACCGCGCGATTTCAAATCTTTGAGCAATCCGGCGATCGGTTGGTCGACGTTGCGCGCGAGTTTGTTGTAGTTGGACATGTTCGCGTGCGTGTCCCAGTTGTAGTCGATCCGCGTGTCTCCATCGATCAACTCAATGAACCGCACCCCGCGCTCGGCCAGCCGGCGGGCGACCATGCATTGCCAGCCAAAGCCCTCCGTGTCGCCGCGCTTGAGCCCGTAAAGGCGGTGTGTCGCGTCAGTTTCGTGGCTAAGATCGAACGCCTCCGGCGCCTCGGCCTGCATGCCGTACGCGGTTTCGAACGATTTGATCCGCGCCTTGAGGTGCGGGTCGCTCTCCCGTCCCTGCAGATGTTGGCGGTTAAAAAACTGGAGCAGGCCAAGCTCGGCCTCCTGCATCTCGGCCGTGGCGGTGCGGCGGTGCATGTTCGAGATCGGCTCGGCTCCGGGAATGATCCGCGTACCCTGATGAAGCACGGGAAGAAAGTCCGATCCCCAAACCTGACCCCCGGCATACGGCAGCCCGGGCGCGATGACCATGAATGACGGCAGATTTGCGTTGTCCGTACCCAGCCCATAACTCACCCACGACCCGATGCTGGGCCGCTTGAATGTGGCCGAGCCGGTGTGAATGCCGATGGTCGCGCCGAAGTGGTCACCGTTGATGTTTTTCATCGAGCGGATGACGCAGATATCGTCCATCATGCCCCCGATGTGCGGAAACAGTTCGCTCACCTCAGTGCCGGACTGACCGTGCCGCCGAAACGCCCAATCGGCTCCCTTGTAAAACCGGTTGCCCTTGCCGGTTTTCTTGTTGTGATTTTGATTGAGGTACGGCTTGGGGTCGAAGGTATCCATGTGGCTCACGCCGCCGGTCATGAACATGAAAATCACCCGCTTGGCCTTGGGTGCGAAATGCGGCCGCTTGGGCGCTAGGGGATTTTCCCCAGCCGCCATCAAGTCTGAGATCAGGCCGGGCAGAATCAAGCCTCCCCCGGCCAGTGACTGAATGGTCTGTCTCCGATTTAACTTCACAGCGAACCTCCGGGGAATTCTATGTGCCCAAGTGCGTTTGACAAGAGCACGAATCCAAAACGCTCACGGTTTTAGTCCCAGTGTCCACGGCTTGCGGTGGTGCATCTTGGTAAGCAACGCTTGGGCTTCGCTGTCGCCGATGACCTGCTCAGTTTTCGGATCCCAATTCAACGCCCGGCCAAGCGCCTCCGAGACGTAGCCAAGGTGGCCGGGGGTGATGGACCGATGCGCCGTCTCCGCCGGGCAAATCGCCGGCTTGCGGCTCCTGATGCAGTCGAGAAAGTTGCGGACGTGGTTCGCGGACTTGTATGCCTTAAATTCACCCGGCACGAATCCGGGCTTGAGCCAGTCACGGTTGGAGACGTCAAGCTTGCCCCTGTTGACGTACACCCAGCCGTCCTCGCCGATGAAGCGCGCTCCCATCGGGTTATGCGTGCCGATGCTGCTCCGGATACCCCCAGCGTATTCGCAGTGCACCTCGTAGTTTACCGGGGCCTTGTACACCGGCACAGGACTCCAGTTGAAATTCCTCGCCTCAACCCGGGTGGGGCCGCCCTGATCCTCGCCCAGCGCCCAGTGGGCGATGTCGTTGTGGTGCCCGATCCAGTCCATCAACTGCCCGCCGCCATAGGCCAGGTGCAACCGCCACATCTGGTGATGACGCGCGTGGACGTAAGGCAACATCGGTGCCGGGCCGGTCCAAAGTTGGTAATCCTCGCGGCCGGAACGATCCTCCTCGGTGGCGCTTCCGCGAATCTCGGCAGGCCCCTTGGGCAAGCCGACCTGCACCTCTTTCACCTTCCCGATAAGACCGTTGCGAACCAGCTCAACGGCCTGATGAAAATTTCCAGCAGAACGCTGCTGTGAGCCGGTCTGGAAGATCGCCTTCCGCTTGGCCACCTCCCGATACAATGCCTGGCCTTCGGCAAAAAAGTGGGTGACCGGTTTTTCGCAGTAAACGTCCTGACCGTTTCGCAACGACTCAAGCGCCTGCACTGCGTGCCAATGATCCGGAGTGGCCACGATGACCGCATCGATGTCTTTCCGCGCGCACAGTCGGCGATAGTCGGCGTAGGTGTCGCACGGTTTCGTGCCGTACTTTTTTCCGACGGTCTCCGCAGCCGGTTGGCGGCCCAACGCGCGACCCTCCTTGCGGCCACGGTAGTGCAGCTTGTACGGATCACAAACAGCGAGAACCTGCACGGAAGGTTCGTTAAGAAACGACTTCATCACGCCCACGCCCCGGGCGCCACAACCAATCAGGCCGACCGCGATTCGTTGACTGGGTGCCGGTTTGCCCGCTTGGCCAAGCGCCGATGACGGGATGATCGCCGGCACTCCAAGTGCCACTGCAGCGCCGGATTTCAGGAACCGCCTTCGATTGGATTGGGAACTGTTTTTCATCGGCATCGTTTGGTTTTGAAATAAATCCAGCGATGACTCACCGGGGCGAACGTTAATCCACCTGTCGAAATCGGTCGCTTCGGATGACTTCGGCGATCAGAGATTTCAGCCGGAATTGATCGGCCTCGGTTCGATTGACGATCTTGTCAACGACCAGCGTGTCGGCCGGGGTGAGTTCGCGGGCGAGGGCAAAGCGCAACAGGTGCGCGGTGAACGCCTTAGCAAATCGCTTGTCCTCCGCGACGATCGATTCCTTGAATTTCACCACGTCCTTGAACGGGTACTTGCGCAACAACGTGCCGGTGGCATCAACATCGCGGCCGTTCGGATACTTGTCACGCCAGCGGCCGGTGATGTCAAAATTCTCGAGCGCGAAGCCAAGCGGGTCGAGTCGCGAGTGGCAGCCGGCGCAGTCCGGATTCTCGCGATGCCTGGCGAATTTCTCGCGGATGGTGAGGTGCTCCTCGGCGGCATCCTCGTTCAACGGCGGCACGTCATTGGGCGGCGGCGGCGGCGGGTCATTGAAAATCACCTCGATCACCCAGGCCCCGCGCGCGATGGGGTGTGTGCGATGCGTGCCGTTATTCATGCTGAGCATGGCCGCGCTGGTGATCACGCCGCCATACCTTGGGTTCTCTGACGCCACACGGACGAACTCGTTGCCGCGCATCTTGCCGCGCATTTCGTCGTCAAACCGCCGGTTCAACTCGTTCTGGACATCGTCCGGGTTGCGCGGCTTGGGCAGTTTGTTCAAGGCATCCTGTTTTTCGTTCAGCCGCTTGGCCAAGTCCTGCCGCTTGGCCTCGGTTTCCCTGCGGATCGGTTCCAGTTCACCGGCCAGGGAGTGATAGTACTTTGCCAGAGTGGCCTGTTGCTCCTCGGAGCGCTTGGCCGATTCCACTTTCATCGCGGTGACGACGTCGCCGGGAAGCGGGATGGCCTCGGTCTTGAAGTAAAACCCGTAACCACCACCGCCGTTGGAAACCTTGAAGAGCAATTTGTTTTCGCCCTTGGCCAAGCGCACCTTTACTTTATCCTGATCCGGCGCGAGACCGCGCGTAATGTATTTGTCGGCGACCAGTTTACCGTTGATCCAAATCTTGAAGCTGTCGTCGCTGCCGATCGACAGCTCGCGCTCCTGCGCAATGCCGGAGTGGATGGTGCGGAAGAGGTACGTGCTGCAATTGGCCCCGGTCAATTGATGTTGTTTGCCGTCCTCAAGATTCCCGGCCGGCTCCCACTTTAGATTGCCGTGGGTCTTTTTCAGGTCGACCTCGGTCTCGTTGATAAACGCGCGATCATGGGCTTTTTTCAGATCGCCCTCTCCGAACGGGCCGATGCGTTGCCACGGGGAAAGCGCCACGTTGTTCGCGAGCGCCTCGAGTTGGGCGGCCTCCCATCGCGCCTGACCAGCCGCAAGATCAAGTGAGTCGGCGGTTTTCCTGATGATCTCCGGGATGGACTTGGTGTAGTCCTCCAGCTCGGTCTTGGCGGAATTGATTTCCTCCTCGGCAGCCCGACGCTTGGCCTCGATCGGCTTGTTTTCCTCCGCGATTTTTTTGCGATCGGCCTGCTGAGGCTTCAGGTCGCTGGCGTACCAATCCTTGAGGAAGTCACTACGATAACTGAAGGCCGGCATGACCAGCTCGGTGATCGGTCGATTCTCAACGAACACAGCATCAAAGAGCAGCAACGGCTCGATGAGCATCTGCAGGCTGGCCGGATGTTGTTTGTCCAACGAAAAGTAGCGATGCAGCTTGGGATCCGGCGTGGCGGCGAGGATGTATTCAAAATGAATCCAATGCTATGGAAAAATATCGAGGAATCGATCGATGCGCGGGTCGG
>JAPPPH010000440.1:5143-6496 GCA_028817635.1 Verrucomicrobiales bacterium
CGATGGAAAGCGGTCGAGGCAGCGCTCAATGCGCGGGTCAGCCAACATACGCTCGACCGTTTTCTCCAGCACCTCCGGCTTGGCCAGTTCGCCGCTTTCGGCGAGGTCGAGCAGCTCCGCATCCGGGCCGCTGGCCCAGAGGAAAAACGAGAGGTTGGAGGCCAGTGCGAACGGACGCTGATCCGGCTCTTCTGGCTGGTAGTGATACAGAAACAACGGCGAGGACAACGCCGCGGAAGCGACCTTTTTCATCGTGTCGGTGTACGGCATCTCCTCCTTCAACTTGCCCAGCGCGTAGGCGGTGTAACGATCGACCGTGGCCGGATCCACCGGGCCGCGAAAGGCGTGTCGCAGAAAAACGGTGATCCGCTTGCGAGTCTCGGCCGGCACATCGGCATCCTCGCCGGGAGGCATGAAAAAATCATTCCAAATGCCAACGCTGTTTTCGTTGAAGTCCGGGCTGTCGACAATCGAGATGCTCAGGCGAAAGAAGGCATCGAGCAGCAGCGGCGAAAGCGTCAGTTGATTGGCCTGATTGTCGAACCCGTGCGAGGCTCGGAGGTCCTGCGGGAAGGGTTTCACCTCGCCCATGCCGCCGGTGGGATGCAGCGCCAACGAACGGGCGTTGACCCGCTCCGGCATCTTCGGTGCGTTGAGGTAAATCGTCTCGCGGGTCATCAACTTTTCCGACAACGCAAACACGTCGCGGTTGAGCTGGAACAGGTCTCGCACGGCGTTGTTGTACTGGAACCGATTGAGCCGGCGGGGAGGATTGCGCTTGGCAACCTGCCCTGTGGCGGCGGTTTGCAGCATCGCCTTGAGCGAAGTTAGCATCGCGGATCGATCGGCTGGCTTAAGCTGCGGCTCGTCCTCGGGCGGCATGTCGCCAGCATCAATGACGTCGATGATCTCCTTGATGAGTTCCGGCTTGGCCAAAAACTGGCCGGCGTTGGCAATCTCCTTGAGGTTGACCTTGCCCTTCACCTTGTCGCCGCCGTGGCATTTGACGCAATGCTTGGCAAAGACCGGCTGCAGCTTTTGCCGGAAATCATCGGCGCCCTGAGCGGGCAGCCATGCGAACGCGAAAACCAAAAGGCTCACGCAAAGGCGCGGGGGCGCGGAGGGAACCCAGTCTAATATTTTCTCCGCGACTCCGCGGTTCCGCGTGCGATTCAACATCATTACGCCCACAACTCGGAGATGACGCCGTGGCTGTCGGCGTAGGATTCCAGCTCCACGCCCATGAGGTTGGCCATGGTGAGCCAGAGGTTGGAGTTGAGCGTGCCGCTCTTCATCTTGATGAACCGGCCCTGCTTGATTTGGCCCTGCGCACCACCGGCCACGACCATCGGC
>JAPPPH010000029.1 GCA_028817635.1 Verrucomicrobiales bacterium
CCGCAGTGCCGGTGTCATTTGTGGAAACTTTTTAGGATCGAACACCTGTCCGTCTAATTTGTTGATCCCCAACCACTGCGCGCCAAAGCCATCGAACAACGCCCGCGAGCGGGCATCTTGCAACAGCCGCCCCACCTGAGCCCGCAGCACCCCGGGTTTGCGCAGCTCGCCCTTGTTCGCCAATGCAGCTAGTTCCGCGTCGGGCGGCGCGGACCACAGCAGGAACGACAGGCGCGAGGCCAATTGAAAGTCGTCCAGCGGCACGATTGGCTCCTTCGATTCCGGCTCACCGGCGGGCGTGATGAAAAGGAACTGCGGCGAGACCAGTACGGCCTTGAGCATCAGGCCCAGTGCCGCCGTGTGGTTGAGCTTGTTGTCGCGGCCCAAGTCGTAGACGTCAATGAGGACGTCCAGCTCCGCATCGGTCGGCGGCCGGCGATAGGCATCCCGGGCCAGCGAACGTGCAATGTCTCGGGCCGCCTTGCGCAGGTCGGCGTCTTCGGGTGGCTTTTCGCCGAAGAGACGCTTTTGCACGGCTGTTGGCGCCTTGCCTTCCGACGCCACGACTTGCGCGACCACCTTGTTGGCGATGCCGAGGAATTGCTCTGATTGCAGCGCGGAAATGGAATTGAGAAATCCTTCGCCGACCACTTCATCAGGCAGGCTATCAGCGATGGCGGGATCGACGCCGTACAGGTCGCGCAGGGTGTTGGCGTATTCGGTCTTGGTGAGCCGGCGAATGACAAACGACCCCGGGTCGCGCGGAGCGAGGTACTTGAGCTTGCCGATCCACTCGACGAACTGCCGCCGCTCGGCGTCGGTCGGTTTCTTGGAGGAATCCTCCGGCGGCATGTCGTGCACCTTCACGTTGGCCGCCGCCTTCTTGAAATGCAGGATGCCGGATTCGCCACTGGGATTCTTAAGCGCCGACTGCAGATTGATTCCCGCCTTGGCCCGGCTACCGTGACAGCGCGCGCAGTATTTTTCGACGAAAGGCCCTACCTTCTCCTTGAAGATTTTCTGAGTTTCTAAACGGAGTGCGGCCTCATCGGAGCCTTCGGCCGAACCTAGCTGCAATCCCGCCAGGAACATGATCAGCAAAATGAATGAACCGCGCTTCATAAAGCGGGAACAGAATTGGCTAATATCAGCCGCTTGGCCAGCCTTGAGGTTGGTGCATATGTGCGGATACATTCAATCAACGTCCAAATTCAATCGGCACGATAAGGGCGATCCAATCTGGCGAACCCCATGCCTTTGGTGCGAGCACCTGAACACTCTCTTGGAGTTAGGCGGTCTACGCACCGCTTGGCCAAGCGCTATTCGTTTCGAGGGAAGAATCGAGTCACGACGGGAATTCCTTAATCGGGTTCCGGAACGGGTGTGATCTAACACAGTTGTATTTCTTGCTGATTATTGTACCGAGCCGTATATCAGGCTTGACTTAAATATTTACTGTAACTAGTGTCGCTTGCGTAACTTAATAAATTCCTATTTGTGAGTGATTTTGCGTTAAGTTTTTTACCGCTTTGGAATGAAGCCATTGCGGGAGTGAATCTACCCGCCACTTGTCTATTTGGCGCTATTTTATGCTTTTGGTTTTTAAACATCGTCGGCGCGGTGGGGACTGAGTTATTGGATTTCCTGATACCGATGGACGTTGGTGCATTTGATTTCCCGTTACTGTCAGGCGATTCCCTTACTGGAATCTTTGATTTTTTTTATATTGGCAAGGTGCCATTGGTGATCCTCATCAGCGTCTTCGGCTTTGTGCTCTGGCCGATCTGCACTCTTTCAAATTTTTACCTCAACCCGGAAAAAACCTGGGGGCTTGGTTTGTTGATTCTAGCGCTTGGTTCGTTGGTTTCGCTTTTTGCGATGAAGGCTTCACTTTTGCCGTTTGAGCGATTTTTTGAATCCATCGCGAAACTGGATGAACTTGATTCGCCTGAAGCGTTTCTGGGCAAGATTTGCACGATCAAGAGTCCGAGGGCAGACCAAAAGTTTGGCCAAGCGCAGATAGACAATCCGGACGGGGCCCCATTTTTATTTAACGTAAAGCCAACCTCGGAAGGGGAGGTTATCAAGAGGGGGGAATCCGCCGTTATCGTTGATGTAAAAAACAAGATTTTCAGTGTTAAAAAAATAGATATCTAAAAAAAGGAAAACAAATATGTTAAGCGTTACCATAGCCGTTATCGAAACCGTGACATTGATCATGATTGCGGGAGCAGTAATCCTGGTGCTTGGCCTCCTTGGCCTCGCAGTACGTTGCATGAGGAAGGTGGAGCCCGGTACAGTGGGGGTTCGGACAGGTCTGGGAGGGATAAAGGTCAGAGACTCCTGGTGTGTGGTTCTGCCGCTCATTCACAAGTACGATATCATGGATATTTCTGTGAAGCGGCTGGAGATCAACCGGCAGGGCACAGACGGCCTGATTTGTAAGGATAATTTACGGGCAGATATTACCGTGGCGTTCTACATCAGGGTGGACAAACCGCAAGCCCAGGAAGTAGCCCAAGCGGTCGGATGCGACAGGGCATCGGAAATTGATCAACTGAGGCAGTTGTTTGAAGCCAAGTTTTCTGAGGCACTAAAGACGGCGGGCAAACAATTTGATTTCACCTCCCTCTACACGGAGCGCGATCAATTTAAGCCGTCCATCCTCGAAGTAATTGGCCAGGCCTTGAATGGTTATCATCTGGAGGATGCTGCGATTGATTATTTGGAGCAAACTCCGTTGAATAAGATGGATCCCAACAATGTTTTGGATTCGATTGGTATAAAATTAATTAACGGAGTTACTGCAAAACAGGCCGAGGAAGCCAACCAGATTTTAAGGAATAAAGAGAAGGAAATTAAACGACAGGACGTCGAAGCAACAGAGGCCATACTCCAACTGGATAAGCAAAAAGCAGAAGCGGAAGAACAACAAAAACGGGAGATTGCAACCATCACGGCACGTGAAGAGGCCGAAGCCAACAAGGTGACTGAAGAAGAACGCTTGAAAGCGGAATCGGCCCGGATCAATACCGAACAGGAGCTTGGTGTCGCAGAGGAAAATAAACAGCGACAAATTATTGTCGCTCAGAAAAACCGCGAACGAACCCAAGCGATCGAAACCGAGCGGGTTGAAAAGGATCGGCTTCTTGAGGTCACCGAGAGGGAGCGAATTGTTACTCTCGCAAACATTGAGAAGGAGAAAACGATCGAGACCGAACAGAAGAACATTCAAGAGGTCATCCGGGAGAGGGTGGAGCTCGAGAAAACGGTTGTTGTCGAGAAGGAAAAAATCAAGGACACCGAATCGTTTGCCTCTGCTGATCGTGAAAAACGGGTTCTTATCACTCAAGCCGAGATGCAGGCAGAGGAAGCATTGGTTAAGGATATTAAGGCAGCGGAAGCCGAGAAGAAATCCGCTGAGCTTCATGCTGAGCAGGAAAAATACAAGCAAGTGCTCGCTGCAGAGGGATCCAAGGAAGCAGCAGAGATGAAAGCCGAGGAGATAATGATTGCCGCAGATTCAGAGGAGAAAGCGGCTTCCAAGTTGGCCGCCGCGAAGAAGAGCGAAGCATCCGGGATTAGTGCGCTGGAAGCCGCGGCCGGCTTGGCCCAAGCGCAAGTGATTTCTGCGAAAGCGGAAGCCAAGGAGAAGGAAGGTACTGCAGAGGCCAATGTTATGGAGATAAAATTCCAGGCCGAAGCCAAGGGGATCACAGAGAAAGCAGAAGCCATGAAGATCTTCGACGGAGTGGGTCGTGAGCATGAAGAGTTCAAACTGAACCTGAATAAGGACAAGGAGATTGAACTGGCGCAAATCAGCGTTACAAAGGACATCGCGGAACAACAGGCTCTTATTGTTGGAGAAGCATTGAAGAGTGCGAATATAGATATTGTGGGCGGCGACAATGTGTTCTTCGATAAGATCACCAACGCCATAACACAGGGCAAATCGGTAGATCGATTCGCAAATAACAGTCAGGTTATTACCGATGTTAAGGACACGTTTTTTAACGGCGACCCGGAATATTTTAAACAGAAACTTGCCGAGTGGGCGGGCGAGTATGGGCTTACAACTGACTCGATCAAGAACCTGACAATCTCCGCCCTTATTGGGCAGATGATTAGTGAATCCAAGGATTCGGGGAAGACCTCCATTCTAAAGCAAGCACTTGAGATGGCTGGTAATTTTGGTATCGCGGATAATCCTGCCAATTCAGTGATCAAGTTGCCTGCTTCTGAAAACTGATATTGTTCGTTTATCTTTTTGAGCAAAACGGCCTTTGATGTAGCATCATGCCAGAAGAAGATGCAGAACAAGCGGCATCTGCCGAGGTGACACCCGCCTTGGAGGGCGGCACATACGAAATCATAAGGCAACGGTTGCTCAACCAGGCGAGCGATTTAAAAACCAAAGTCGGTCAGCTTGATGAACTAAGAAAAAGCGTCTTCGGTTCCGTACCATTGGCGCTGAAAAAAGCGGAACGCATCACTACGGAGCACAATTGTATCCCAAGGGATATGATCAGGGCCGTCGGCAACACATTCATATTCGGGTACAATGTTCAATTCGGCCTGAAGACATCGGTTCAAATCAGTGATGTGTTCTCGATCTTTGAATATAAAGACGAAACGTTTCACCAATTGAGCCTGGACCTCCTGAACAGTGGGCAGTTCGATCAGGATTTTGCGAACTTGTATAAGTACTACAAGGAAACGAAGTTCGTTAAATTTTCACAAATTGGCCCGTACCTATTCATGGTCTTTCGCGTTGGCAAAAACGTCACGGACATTAAAACGTTCAAATGGGCCATACAGGATGGCGCTCTGCATTACGTCGACAACCGAAGTGACCACGAGTTCGTATACCCAGATCAGTACCAATTTGAATGGGTCAGAACCCATAGGGATTTGCATCGGTTTGGTGATCATCCTCATATTTCAATCGAGGATATTTTATTTGTGGAATGTGTTGGGGGCGACCTGACGATTAAAATAGAGGACAACACGGACTCAGGCTCTGGGATTTTGTCCGAAGAGGTAGAATTCAAGGATCAAACTCTGGACGATGCTGAAATTTTTTACGCAAAAATCGATCAAATCATCCTATTAAAAATTAGACCATTTCAGGAAAGGGATTTCAGATATTTTGTTTACAACAACAAGTTGCGCGAGGTTTACAGGTTTGATGCTTTGAAGGACGCCTGCTGCATCCTTCCGGAAGGGCATGGGATAATCGTTCCCAACGGTTATTATCTAATCAACGGTCAGATCAAGATATATGATAACGACCTTACTGAGATGATGTTCGAGCGGATGGTTAGTTCCCCAAACGGGGAAGATTATATGTATGTTTTCTATAACAGAAAACAGGGCAACTATACCATCCTGCCGTATAACATCATCTCTCAAAATGTTGATAACCCGATTTACTGCAATGGCTTTTCACTCTTCAAAAACGGGGAACTGACTTATTTTCGAGTGGACGAGGAGCCGCAAAAACATCATGTAGCACAAATCTGGCAAACGCCATTTACGCTGGAGGAGGTAAGCAGTGAGGCCGACAAGGATCACTTTCTTTATCAAATTGGCAACCGGGACGTGGTGCGCTGCATGGCTGAATGTAGCGAGGTGTTGAATCTCGCAACCAGAGACTCGACATACGACGAATTATACATCGACTTGGTCAAGAGATCGACGGATGTGGTTGAATCCTATTTTTGGATAGATAACGACGGATTGAACGGACTTGTTGATAGCCTGAATCAAATTAAGGAAACGGCGGGCCAGGCCATCGATGAATTTAACAAGGTCAATCGACTGAAAAAGGAGGCGATCGAACGACTCAAGGCTGTAGAAATTACGACCAATGAGATTTTCGAGGAGATCAGCAAGAGTGAGTTTTCGTTAATCGATGACTTTGTTTCTAGGCTGGCTGAGTTAAGGAAGATTCGAGGGGAGATCATATCGCTAAGGGATGTTCCCTATGTCGATTTGGAAAGGGTAGCTTCTTTTGAACAAACGGTATCAGGTAAGACCTTGGATCTTTCTGAAGCCTGTGTTGAGTTTTTATTGAAAGAGGAATCCTTGAATCCCTATCGGGATCGTGTGGCACAGTTGAAAGATTCGCTTGGCACGATCACCAAGGTTACCGAAGGGAATGAGCTGGTCGAGAATGTAACCGAGGCGGGCCATGAGTTGGAGATGCTCATCGATATAGTAAATAACCTGAAAATCGAGGATTCCACACAGGCAACCCGAATTATCGACCAGATCACGGAAATATTCACGTCGATCAACCAGTTAAAAGTTGCCGCAAATAAAAAGATCAATGAATTGCATGGGGTTGAGGGCAAGGCGCAATTTGCAGCTCAAATAAGGCTTATTAGCCAATCATTTGTCAGTTTTCTGGAGCTTTGTGATTCCCCGGAAAAGTGCGATGAATACTTAAACAAACTCATGGTGCAACTCGAGGAACTGGAAGGTTCCTTTGC
>JAPPPH010000419.1:0-2922 GCA_028817635.1 Verrucomicrobiales bacterium
CACCAAGACGGCTCCTCCGATGAGCGCCACGATTGCCAAAATGAGTAATCCTGTTCCTTTCATAGTTGGGCTATGGTGGAACACTTCGGCCGACATGGCAACTCAAAATCACACGATAAACTTGTGAAAACAGGCTGTTCGACTAGCCTTTTCGGATGCGAATCCCGGAGGCCATCCCGTTAATGATTCTGAAGAATGTGACGCTTTTCCCCGAGTTTCTGCTGCCACTGCACATTTTTGAACCCAGATATCGAAGGATGCTTTCGGATGTGATGGTATCCCATCGACTGTTCGGTGTGGCCATGAAGTGTCCCTGGACGGCACAGGAAAAGCCGATGCCGGTGGTCGGTGTCGGCCTCGTTCGGGTGAGTGTGGATGCCCCGGATGGCACTTCAAACTTGTTGCTACTTGGTTTGAAACGAGTTCGGTGTCTGGGGGCTGAGAGTTACAAACCGTATCGGATGGAGAGGGTGGAGGTATTGCCCAACGATGGGGAGGAGGCCGAGTCTGTGCCGGTGCTGGTGGGGCGGTTGAGGGAATTGATCGAAGATCGATTGGAGCATGGGACGAAGGGATTACAGTCGCAATCGTTGTCGTCCGCGATCATGTCGTCTAATGCACTTACTCCTGAGCTATTGATGAACGATGCCATGTCGGCGATGGGAGCGGATTTGGCGGACTCGATTCAGGATGCCTCCGGGTTAGCCGATTATGCTGCCTCGACTTTTTTGACCAACGCGATGGAGCGCCAAGCTGTGCTTGAGACGGTGAATGTGCCCAAGCGCCTTAAAAAGGTATCCGAGTATCTCGCTGCGGAAATTGAGCGAGCCAAATGAAGAACTTGGCCAAGCGCTTGGCCAAGCGGACTAAAACTGTACGATGCGTATGGTGACGATGTCCGGGTCGGCCTCAAGTTCGGCGAGACACTCAGCCGGGGGGACGCTGTCGATGTTCAGGGCGGTTAGCGCTTGGCCACCCTCTCGGTCACGGCCGAGGCTCATGTTGGCGATGTTGACGCCGTGATTGCCAAGGACGGTTCCAAGATGGCCGACGATGCCCGGTCGATCCTTGTTGGTCAGCATAAACAGGATGCCGTCCGGGACTATTTCCACCGGTTGGCTGTTGAGGCGAACGATGCGCGGGTGTTGGGCGAGGCCGAAAAATGATCCGGCGACGGAGACTTTTTCTTCACCGGCCCATGCGCGAATATGCAGCCACTCGCGAAATTCAACTTGCTATTTGGATTTGCTTTCCACGAGCACAAAGCCGCGATCGCGGGCAACGGATCGGACGTTGACGAGATTGACTTCCTCTCCCTCGGCCGCGCCGAGAAAGCCCTTGATGATCGATCGGGCGATCGGGTCGCCGGGCAACTCGGTGGCCAGGCCGCCGTAGGTGATCGCGAGCCGTTCGGTGCCCACTTGGCCAAGTTTGGCCAGCAGTACGCCCATTTTTTCACCAAGACGAAGGTACGGCTGCACCTTGGCTGATGTTTGGGCGTCGAGGCTGGGCATGTTGATGGAGTTCATCAGGCTGCCATGCAGTAAATAGTCGGAGATCCCCTGTGCGACCTCGAGGCCGACGTTGTCCTGCGCCTCCACCGTGCTGGCGCCGAGGTGGGGTGTCAAAATCAGGTTCGGACAACCGCGCAGTGGAGAGTCCTTGGCGAGCGGTTCGCTTTCGTAAACATCGAGCGCCGCACCGGCGATTGTGCCTTCTTTCAGTGCCTCGCAGAGGTCGGTTTCGTTGATGATGCCGCCGCGGGCGCAATTGAGCAGTCTGACGCTTGGCTTCATCGTGGCGAACGTGTCCTTGTTCAGCATGCCGCGGGTTTCGTCGGTCATCGGCATATGCACGGTGATGAAGTCCGCCGCAGTATAAATATCCTCAAGTGATGCCAATTCGACCTGCAACGCCTTGGCTCTCGATGGGGTGATGTACGGGTCGTAAGCCATAACGCGCATGCCAAAGGCTACGGCTCGGCGGGCGACTTCGCCACCGATGCGCCCCATGCCGAGCACGCCGAGTGTCTTTCCGTAAAGTTCAACCCCCTTGAATGCCTTACGGTTCCACTCGCCGATCGCCATCGATCCATGTGCCTGTGGAATGTTGCGCGCGAGGGCCATCATCATCGAGAAGGTCAACTCGCATGTGGCCGTGGTGTTGCCGCCGGGTGTGTTCATCACGATGACCCCGTTTTGAGTGGCGGCTTCGATGTCGATGTTGTCCACGCCGACCCCGGCGCGGCCGACGATGCGCATCTCCGGCGCCGCCTCGAGGATTGCCTTGGTGACCTTGGTTTCGGAGCGCACGGCCATGGCCGAGACGTCCTTCACGATCGGCAGCAATTCCTCCTCCGAGTGGCAGCGGTCGAGGACAATCGTTTCCAGACCGTCCTGCTGTTGCAGGTGCTCAATCCCGGTTTGAGAAATGGGGTCGCAGACAAGTACTTTCATTATGTTCGAAATTGTTGGGCGCTTGGCCAAGCGCGGTCAGCCTTGGCGTGTCTTGATTCGTTCGAGCAGGTTGCTGATCACTTCGGCCTTCGGCTTGGCTCCGAGGTCGCCTTTGCCGTGTTCGCGGACGGCCAAGTTGCCGGCTTCCTGCTCCCGTTGGCCAACGAGCAGGATGGTGTGCACTTTTTCGGTCTCGGCCCGGCGAATGCGGGCACCAATCTTGTCCGAAGTTGTGTCCAGACTGACGCGCACCTCATGTTTGCGAAGTTCGCTGACGACCTCCTTGGCATACTCGACCTGATCGTCGCCGAATGGGAGGAGGCGCACTTGATCCGGTGCCAGCCAAAGCGGAAAGTTGCCGGCGTAATGTTCAATCAAAAATCCGATGAACCGCTCGTGCGTGCCAAGCGGGGCGCGGTGGATGCACAGCGGAATCTCCGGTGTGTTCTCGCGGGTTTTGTATTCA
>JAPPPH010000419.1:2932-6488 GCA_028817635.1 Verrucomicrobiales bacterium
GGCGGCGTTCTACGGACCGAAGATCGACGTGCAGGTCTACAGCATCTCCGGTGTGTTCTCGCGGGTTTTGTATTCAAGGCCGAAGCGCTTGGGCACGGCGAAGTCCACCTGATTGGTGGCGATGGTAAATTCACGACCGGAGATGCTGTAGACCTGCACGTCGATCTTCGGTCCGTAGAACGCCGCCTCGTCCGGCACCTCCTCGAAGTCGACGCCGGATTCTACGAGGACGTCGCGCACCATGTTTTCGGTTTGCTTCCACAACTCCGCCTCGTCGACGTACTTGTCGCCAAGCCGATCCGGGCTGTGGGTGCTGAAGCGCATGCTGTATTTTTCGAAACCGAAAATCTTGAAGTACTTCAGGTACATCTCGTTGACGGCACGGAACTCGTCGGCGAACTGCTCCGGGGTGCAGTAGATATGCGCATCGTTCATCTGCATCGAACGCACGCGCATGAGGCCCATCAATTCGCCGGAACGCTCATAGCGGTAGCAGGTGCCGTATTCGGCCAAGCGCAATGGCAACTCGCGGTAGCTGCGCGGCACGGCCGAGAAAATCTTGTGGTGATGCGGGCAGTTCATCGCCTTGAGATAAATCCGGTCGGTCGGCTTGTCCGGATCATCGTCCTTCACCTCCATTGGCGGAAACATGCTCTCGGCGTAGTAGGGGAGGTGTCCTGAGGTTTTGTACATGTTTTCGCGGGCGAGATGCGGCGTGCGCACGCGCTCGTAGCCGGCCTCGAATTCCGTCTCCTTGGCCAGTTTTTCCAGTTCCTCGATGAGCACGGTGCCCTTGGGCAGCCAGAGCGGCAGGCCGGGGCCGACGTCGTCGTCGAACGCGAACAACTGCATCTCACGACCTATTTTGCGGTGGTCGCGTTTGCGCGCCTCCTCCTGCGCTTCCAGCCATTCGTTGAGCTGGGTTTTGTTTTTGAACGCGGTGCCGTAAATGCGCTGCAATTGCGGGTTCTTTTCGTTGCCGCGATAGTAGGCAGCGGCGACCCGTAGCAGCTTGAACGCCTTGATGTTGCCGGTGCGCATGACATGCGGGCCGGCGCACAAATCGACAAACTCGCCGTTTTGGTAAAACGAAATCTCCTCTCCCTCGGGGATGTCGTCGACGCGCTCGACCTTGAAATTTTGCCCCCGCTCGGCGTAGTAGGCCTTGGCCTCTTCGCGAGTCTTCGTGCTGCGCTCAAACGTCTGGTTTTCCTTCGTCACCTTTTTCATCTCGGCCTCGATGGCCTCGAAGTCCTCGGGTGAAAAACGGTGCTCTAGGTCAAAGTCGTAGTAGAATCCCTCCGCGGTGGGCGGGCCGATGTCGAGCTTCGCATCGGGCCAAAGGCGAAGCACGGCGGTGGCTAGCACGTGGGCGCAGGAGTGCCGCAGCCGCTCGAGGTCGCTCATTTGGTTGCGTTCCTCGAGGGTCTTGCGCTGAACGTCGTGTTTGGCGGATTCCATTTTGGCGGTGTCCGCTTGGCCAAGCGCTTGGCCAAGCGCGTGAAAAGGGTTTTAGCTCTTCGGGCGAAGGATGATCGCCTTGTCGTGGGTGCCGTCGACCTCGACGCTGTGCGTCTCAATTTCGGGATCGTCCTTGAGGGCGTTGTGGATGATGCGCCGGTCGTAGGAGTTCATCGGCTCCAACTCGACGATGTCGCCCCAGCGTCGAACTTGATCTGCTGCCTTGATCGCCTTGTCGACGAGTTTGTCCTGTTCGCTGAATCGGTATCCGGCCACGTCGACGAGCACCTTTTCTGCGTTCTCATCCTGCTGGAACAGGATGCGGTTGAGGATGTACTGCAGGTCGAACAGCGTCTGGCCCTTGCGACCGATCAAGCGACCGGAATCTTCCGGAGCCTGTATGTCGAGTACTTTGCTTCCGTCCTTGTCTTTCTCCTCGATGGTGGTCTCGAAACCGAGATTGTTCAGAATGGACTCGAGGAGTGCCTTGGGGTCTTGAGTGGATTCGCTCATGATTTGATGGGAAATTATTTTTTGCGTTTGTTTTTTGGCTTGGCCTTGATCGGTTTGGCCAAGGCTGCTTTGGAGGAATTCGCATCCGGGACGTCAACGACGATGTTACGAGTGAGCTTGGTCTGCAGAATGCTCAACATGTTTTGCACCGTCCAGTATAGGGTCAGCCCGGAGGAGAAATTGTACAGGAAGACGACGAAAATCAATGGCATGTATTTCATCATCTTTTGCTGCATCGGATCCATGGTAGGGGAGACCGGGGTCAGCCGTGACTGCACCAGCATGGTGATCGCCATTAAAATCGGCATCGGGTTGATTGGGAACCCGGCGATGTGCGCCACGGTGTCGGACTCGGACAGGTCGCAAACCCAAAGGAAATCTGCACCCCGCAGCTCGACGGCACTACGGAGCATCGTGAAAAAGCCAAAGAAAACCGGAAGCTGAATCAGGATAGGGAGACAGCCGCCCAGCGGATTGATTTTGTGTTCCCGCATGAACTCCATTGTTTTCTTGTTCATCTTTTGCGGATCACTCTTGTACTTCTCCTTAATCTCAGCCATTTGCGGTTGATAGGCGGACATGCGTTTCATCGAGATGGTGCTGGCCTTGGTCAGTGGCCAAAACAATAACTTGATGATGATGGTGATCGCGATGATGCTCCAGGCGTAAGAGAGGCCGAAGCTGTTCAGGCCGTTCATCGAACGCAAAAGGATGCGTGCGAAGAACCCAAAGAAGCCGTCGAAACCCATCACAGATTGTAGTGAGTTATTGTGTGCGACGCCGTGGTTGACAAGCGTGCGGTATTCCTTCGGGCCGGCGTAGGTGGTGAATTCATGAATCACAGGCGTGCCGTTTTCGATCACGCCTTGAGGCAATTCAATGGCGGCCAAAATACCGGTGTGATGTACGTATTGCCCCTCGGTTGGGATGTCGTTGAGCAACCGATGGGAAGTTTTGTGTGAGATGACCTGTGCGCCGGGCATCTGGGTTTTCGGCATGGTGGTGATCGCAAAGAAGCGATTGTGAATACCGACCCAGTTGATGGGCGCTTGCGGGGGAGAACTAAAGTTCAGACGGGGCGTGCCCGGGAAACATCCAAGTGTGCGATTGGCGAACCATCCTTCGTCGATCTCCTCGAGATCGTCGCCGTTGTGCCATTGAGTGCCCCAGACCGGATATTGACTATCCGGTTGAAGCGGCATCGCCGTGCCCAGCACCAGTTTGCGGGCGTTCAGTTGAACCGGTTCGTCCTTCGTGTTTTCCAGCTTGATGGTGGTGTGGAGCATGTAGTTCGTGCCAGCGAAGAAATTCTTGGTGATCCGGATGCCGGCCTGATTGGTGGACACCATCGTCACCAGATTTTTATCGCGAGCGATGGTGAACTCCGAGTCCTCCAGACCGTTCAGGGAGAACACCGGCAAATCCACTCCGTGATTCAGGTGGATCACATCCGCTTGGTTTGTGCTGCTGCAGGGCTTGGCTTCGTGATGGTTCAGCCCCACCGTTTTTAATCCGCCTGCCGAGGTGAATGTGTAAACTGAATCCTCAGTCTCGAGCGAAACAAGTTTTTCCGACTCCAATT
>JAPPPH010000384.1 GCA_028817635.1 Verrucomicrobiales bacterium
AGAATATCCTCAAGGGCTTCCCCCGAGGCGGCAGCGTCCACTTCATCCTGTCCGTAATGCTCCTTGAGTGCATCGACGACCTGTGATGGATTTGCCACAACCACCTGAACATCAAAGCCGGTGGTGAAACCGATCTCATCCAAAGCAGCGGGATTGAGCGGGTCAACGAATGCCAATTGCAACGTAGGCTCAAAGAATGACACCGGCACACACTGATGTTGCTTGGCCAATTCAGCCGGCAATTGTTGAATCAAATCCGGTGTAATCAGGGCATCGTTAAGGTCCATCGACTCACAACTCAGGTGGTCGCAAAGGATTTGAATAATCGTATCCTCGTCTAAATAGCCCGAGTCAACCAACGCCTGAAACGCACTGATTCCCGACGATTCCACCTCACCCGCAGCCTCCTCCAACTGGAATTCATCCAGTAGGTTTTGTTCGCCGACGAGGGCAAGGAGTGGAATTGCGGTATAGTCAGCCATTACTCATCCTCCTCCTCCTCGGCCATCATGCCCGCTTGGACAGACCGCAGTTTGTCCATGATCGTGCCGGGATCCTGCGCCTTTGTGATGACCTCATCCTCGGCGATCAAGCCGGCCTGATATTTTTCCAGCAGGTAGGAATCAAGGTTCACCATTCCGTACTTGGCACCGGTCTGGATGTCCGAGTTGATACGATACGTTTTGTTATCTCGGATCAACGCCGCGATGGACGGCGTGCGGTTCATGATCTCGAACACTGCCACACGACCGGGCTTATCCGAACGAGGACACAGTAATTGTGAAATCACCGACTCCAGGACTGTGGACAACTGAATACGGATGGTATTCTGCTGGTTCGTCGGAAAGGCGTTTACAACACGATCGATCGTCTTAGCAGCCCCGGTGGTGTGCAATGTTCCGAACACCAAGTGACCGGTTTCTGCAGCCGTAATCGCCGCTTCAATCGTCTCCAAGTCACGCATCTCACCCACGAGAATCACATCGGGATCCTGACGCAGCGCGCGCCTGAGCGACTCACCGAAGCTGGGGACGTCTACGTGAATTTCACGCTGGGTGATAATCGCTTTTTTGTGGTTGTGATAAAACTCAATCGGATCCTCGATCGTAATGATATGGGCGTCGTCACGCTCGATGTTGATGATATCGATCATCGAGGCCAGCGTGGTACTTTTGCCGGATCCAGTCGGGCCAGTGACCAGCACCATGCCACGAGGCTTGTAGAGGAGTTCCTTGACGGAAGGAGGCAGACCAATCTGCTCGAACGTTAACAGCGTGGTTGGGATCTGCCGGAGCACCATGGCAAATCGCCCCTTCTCCTTAAACACACTCACGCGAAAACGAGCCAACTCACCAAATGCAAATGCAAAGTCAGCCCCGCCTCGCTCTCGGACTTCCTGAATACTGTCGTCAGAGGTGATGGAACGCATCAGTTCCTCAGAGGTCTCATTGGTCAATGCCGGCCCCTCCACCTTCTGCAGAATCCCGTGCAACCGCATCGCAGGGGGCACTCCAACGCGGATATGAAGATCGGATCCACCTTCCGACACCATAAGGTGCAATAAATCTGACATTGCGTACGACATTCTATTTTCCTCTCTTAAGTTTCATCGCCAACGGTCACGCGCATGACCTCTTTCGGTGTAGTCATTCCGGCGACCGCTTTTCGGGCACCGTCCTCACGAAGCGTACGCATCCCCACCTTGCGGGCGTGGTCTCGAATCACGCCGGAGGTCTCCTTGTTAACCACCAATTTTCGGCCCTCATCCTCCATCACATACACCTCAAACAGGCCAAATCGGCCCTTATACCCGGTGTTATTGCAACGGCCACAGCCTTTACCCTGCTTGAAATTAGGATCCTTAATACTGTTGATGTCCAACCCAAGCGCGCTCAATTCGGATGCCACCGGTTCAACTGGGCCCTCGCACTGCGGGCAAATCTTCCGAACCAAGCGCTGGGCCATAAGGCATCGTGTCGCTGAGGCAATAAGGAACGGTTTCACCCCAATATCAATCAAACGGGCAACAGCCGACGGGGCGTCGTTGGTATGAAGTGTGGAGAACACCAAGTGACCAGTCAGCGAGGCGTTAATGGCAATGGACGCGGTCTCCAAGTCTCGAATCTCACCCAGCATCACCACGTTTGGTGCCTGCCGTAGCATGGCCCGCAGTGCGTTCGCAAAGGTCAAATCCACCGCCGTATTCACCTGCACCTGATTGATACCTTCCAACTGGTACTCAACCGGATCCTCCACTGTGATGATTTTTCTGTCCGGTTTATTGATGTAGTTCAGACAGGAATAAAGTGTCGTCGTTTTGCCGGAACCGGTCGGGCCGGTCACCAGCAGAATACCGTCCGGCAACTGGATCAAATTCTCAAAGGTCTGCTGGTCGTCCGCCAGAAAACCCAATTGGCCGAGGCCCAGCTTCAGCCCCTCTTTGTCCAACAGACGCATCACGATACTCTCGCCGTGCGTCGTCGGCAGACAGTTCACACGAAGGTCGATCGTCTTCCCACCAACGTTAGCCTGAATACGTCCGTCCTGCGGTATGCGTTTTTCCGCGATGTCCATCTCGGACATGATTTTCAAACGACTGATCACCGCCGCCTGCAATTTGCGGGGAGGAGCCGGTTGCTCGTGGCAAACGCCGTCAATTCGATATCGAACACGGAAACGATCCGCCATCGGCTCAAGGTGAATGTCGGACGCCTCCAGCCGGAACGCCTCCACAATCAGGGTGTTCACCAATTTGATGATCGGGGTGTCAGCATCAACCGCATCCTCATCGTCGGCCATGGCCACATCACCAATTGTACTGATCTGCACTTCCCCCTCGGTGATGTCCTGTATCAGTTTACTGACGCTGTCGTCCTTGGCGACTCCGTAATACTGCTTGAGCGCGGCCTCGATCTCCTCCTCGTCGGCCACGTTGACATTGACCTCCATGCCCAGCGCTTGGCCAAGCCCGTCGATCGCATCCAAGTCAGAGGGGTCCGCCATCGCCACCGTGACGCTCAACTCATCCATATAGAGCGGCACCACTTTGTATTGGTGTGCGACGTTGCGTGGAACGGCCGAAACGACATCGTCCCCGATCGTCTGCTCGCTTAACTGAATGAACTCGGTTCCGAACTGGGCCGCCTTGGCCTGCGAAACCTGAATCGGCATGATCAGCCCCTTGGCGATCAGGGTATCGACCACTCCCTCACCGCTGGACATGGATTCATCTTGGGCGAGGGCCAATTCCTCGTCCGTTACCACGCCCATTTCGGCAAGTGTATCTACTAGGTAGTCGTCTCTTGCTGCCACAGAAAAATTGTTAAAATACGCCGCACGCCCATGAATGGGGCGGGAAGTCTACGCGCGCTCAAGCCAAAGATAAAGTCGGTAAACCCCCTCCTGCACACCCCGGCAAGCCGGGAAAGGCGCAAATGGCTACCCGAACCACTGGCTTCATCCAAGCCTTTAATTGCACTTTTACGCGCTTGGCCAAGCGGAAACAGGCCTCGCCGCCGCCCCAGTGCGGATTGCCTTGCTGCGGTGATTGCGGCAGAGTCCGCCCGCGCGCTTGGTCAAGCGATTGGCTGTGAACGGAATGGAGACCCCTTTACAACTGGTTATCGGCATCGATGGCGGTGCCACGTACAGCCACGGCGTCGCCGCCACGCTTGAGGGCCGCGTCCTCGCCGTCGTCCACTCCGCCTCGATGAACTTCACCGGTTCCTACCAAAAAGAGGTCCGACGGCGCATGAACGAATTGGTTCGGGAACTGGAACTTCAACTCCCTTTCGCCAACGAGGTCGTCCGATACACCGTCTCGGCTGCCGGAATTTTCGACGAAGCCACCGTCGACCAAAAAGAAAAGCTCTGCGGCAAAATTTATCCGTGGAAACAAACCCGCTTGGTTGGAGACAGCGTCGCCGGATTTCAGGCAGCCACACTCGGCAAACCCGGCGTGCTTGTAATCTGCGGTACCGGCACCAGCATCATCGCCGGCAATCTCGATTCAGAATTCATTCACCTCGGTGGCTGGGGCCCACTGCTCGACGACGTGGGCAGCGCCTACTGGATCGCCGTCAAGGCCATCCGTGCCGCCATCGACGACTTCGAAGGCATCGGCCCAAAAACCGCCATCACCTCCACTCTCTGCGAGTGGTACGAGATCAAAAACATTCAAGGCATCGTTCCCATCATTTATCATCCGGAATTCAATCGGGCCAAGTTCGCCATCCTTGCCTCCCGACTGGACAAGACACTGGGCAACAGCGATGAAGTCTATCAGGGCATCTGCCGTGAAGCCGGAAAAGGGGTCGGGAAGCTCGCCATCCGTACCGTGGAAAAATCCGGACTCGATATCTCCCCCCTGCCGGTCTTTTTTTCCGGTGGCGTGCTCCTCTTCAACCGCCATGCACAAAAAGCATTCGAGGAAACTCTACGCGCGCGATATCAAGTCATGTTGAGCCAACCGAGACTGCCAACCGTGCTCGGCTCAACCATGCTCGCCTTGCGCGAGGCCGACGTGGAAATCACCGACGCATTGGTGGATCAACTTGATTCCACCTATCGCAATGTCGATGAACTAACCAAGGGCTGATCGACGGCGCACCCTTCCTTGTCAACTCGCCTGCTCGTACTCTTCCACCTCGTCCCAATCCGCAATCTTCAGGATGTTCCGAACCTTTCGCCGTTCGTATCGGTGCTTTTTTGCCTTCCCCGGTTGGGTCTGAACTTGCTGAAAAGGATGCTCCTCGCTGACGAGGCCGGAAACGATCTCGGTATTTTTCTTCATGGAATAAAGGGATAAAGAGAAGAAGCCGCCGGGCAGGATGGGGAATCCATCCCTGCTTGATGCAAACCAAGCCCCTGCATGTATCATATCATACATGATGACGGTTGCGGTTTTGACAGCACCCCGCAGAGGCCGTTCAAAATATTTTAGGAAAAACGAAAAATCCCCGAGCACCACTCTTCAAGTGTCTCAGACTCAACCAGTTCCATCCCCAAATCACAGAATGCCCTCTGCACGTCCGGGAACTGTTCAATCAAAATCCCTGCCAGAACCAACTTCCCATACGGGGCCAGCCATGACGTGAGTTTTTCGCGTTCAGCGATTAGCAAATCGTATATCAGGTTTGCACAAATTACATCGAACTGCCGCCCCCCGGCTTCCATTTCCGTAAGATCGCGCACGTCAAATGCCAGCGAATCAGCGAGCCTGTTTTGCTCGGCATTTTCCCGGGCCACACCGACTGCCTGCGGATCAAAATCCCATGCCTCAATCGGAGCGTAACCCAGCTTGGCTGCGGAAATCGCGAGAATACCCGACCCGGTCCCGGCATCGAGAAAGGACCTTGGTTCGTCGCCCGGCGCACTGGCCGCCAATTGCTTGAGGCAAAACAACGTGGTCGGATGGTGTCCCGTCCCAAAACTCAACCCCGGGTTCAACGTCACCACCGCCTGCCCCGGCTTGGCCTCAACCTCTTCCCAATCTGGCTTGAGCAATAGCCGGTCGTCGATCTCGATCGGGTGAAAATGTTTCTTCCACGACTCCGACCAGTCTTCGCGCTTAACCGGCAGCACATCCCAGAGGCCGTTGCCGGCGTCGATCCCCGATTCGCGGATCACCTCGATTCCCTTTCGCAGCGCCTCCTCTTCCTCCGCGTTGATCGCATCGCGCTCGAGATAAACGGTGACCTTGGCCTGATGAGTAATCGTGTCTGACCAGACCGACGGTGTCGTCTCGAACACCCATTCCAGCAGCGCCGCCACCGGCTCCTCCGCCTCCGGAGTCGTGTACACGCACACGCTGATGATCGGTTCAAGTTCGTCGCTGCTCATCTGCCGCCATAATAACGATCAACCGACGACACGGCGAGCCGCGAACCGGCGGCAATTGCCTTGTTTGATCCCCCCGCCACGCTACGCTTGGCCAAGCGTAAAAATGAAATCAACACCTCTCTTTCTTCCAATGGCATTGGCCGCCCTGCTCCCGCTTGGCCAAGCGGCCGAAATGAAAACGCCGGGAGACCGGATGTTTGCCCGGTATTTCGAGAATGAAACCAAGCGCTTGGCCAAGGCCGATCTCGCCGAAATCAGGACGCTCGGCGACTGGAACGAAAAGAAAAACGAGTACCGCCGCCAACTCCACGAGATGCTTGGGCTCGACCCGCTGCCGGAGCGTACGCCGTTGCAGGTGAAGATCACCGGCACGGTGGAGCACGATGAATTCGAGGTACGCAAACTCCACTACCAGTCCAGCCCCGGCCTGTACGTCACCGGGAATCTTTACGTGCCGAAGAAACTCACCGCCCCCGCCCCGGCGATCCTCTACGTCTGCGGCCACGGCCGGGTGCAGATCGACGGCGTCAATTACGGCAACAAGACACACTACCAACATCACGGCGCGTGGTTCGCCCGCAACGGCTACGTTTGCCTCACGAC